>JAQICO010000203.1 GCA_027858495.1 Spirochaetaceae bacterium | reverse complement strand
TGTTTTGGGGAATGACTCCACCACCAGCTCCTCGCTCTCCGTAAGCTAATTCGGGTGGAATGATGATGAGCCGGTTTTCACCCTTGCGCATGTCCTGAAGTGCAATATCCCATCCGGGAATTACGTTTCCGCGTCCCAAAACAAATTCTATGGGTTCTCCACGGTCAAAGGAACTATCGAATACCCTACCATCTAGAAAACTTCCACGGTAGTTAGCTGTAATGGTAATACCGGCTTCAGGTTTTGGACCGGTTCCTTCGGTTTTAATGATATAACGAATCCCATTATCATCGGTTTGAGCTTGGGGCCATTTATTTTCAATTTCTTGAATTACAGACTGTTGTGCTTCTTCTCTTTCTTGAGCCGCCTTTTGTTGATTCGCTGCTATTAAATTATCGAAGGTTGCCTGGTCTGCTTTGAACGCCTCAGCGTTAGCTCCTCTTCGAATGATGGTTACTTTTTGTATTTCATCGTCTTGACGAATGCTGTCTACCACAGACTGACCTTCCACCACATGACCAAAGATTGTGTGTTTTCCATTTAACCAGGGCGTTTCAACATGGGTGATAAAAAACTGACTGCCGTTAGTTCCTGGACCTGCATTAGCCATGGCTAGAATGCCAGGTCCATCGAAGGATAAAGATGAATCAATTTCATCGGCAAAATGATATCCTGGTCCGCCGCTTCCTGTTCCAAGGGGATCTCCTCCCTGGATCATAAAATCGTCGATTACTCTATGGAATTTTAATCCGTCATAAAAGGGTCCCTCCTTGGCTTGGGTATTCATATTTCCCTCGGCCAAGGCTACAAAGTTACACACTGTCAGCGGTGTTTTTTCATATTCCAGATTGAGAAGAATTCTTCCTCTGTTGGTTTTAATTTCTGCATAAAGACCATTGGGAAGATCTTCGTAACTATTACTGCATGATGTTGACATGATAAATCCAATGAACAACAGTGCGAAGAAAAGAAAGGATACTTTATTTCTGTGGTTGCCCATTATTCCTCCTTATTTATATAACTACTTGAGATACCCCATGGTAACAAAAAAGGGGCTGTGGGAAAAGACCCGCAACCCCTAAGTTTACCCTATATGGTGGTATGTATTAAATAAAGTACTAAGCTGTTAGAATTAACCGAGTCATAAGGACTCCTTGGATGTTCTTTATGTCTTCTATAAGAGAAGGAGGGACTTCCCTACTATCTACATCTATGATGTTATAGGCTAGGTCATTTCTATGTCGATTGGTCATGTCTTGAACGTTGATACCGGCATTGGAGATTACCTTAAGTATTTGACTGAGCATATCCGGAATATTTTTATTTGCAATAATTAGTCGGGCGACCCCGGTATTTTCCATAATACAGTTAGGAAAATTGACCGAATTGGTGATATTTCCATTAACCAGAAAATCCTTCACCTGTTCTACCGCCATAACCGCACAATTCTCTTCCGCTTCAGGGGTGGAAGCTCCCAGGTGGGGAATGGCTATGACTCCCTTTTTCCCCAGCAAAGATGCCTCGGGAAAATCACTCACATAGGCTCCTACTTTACCCTGTTCCAGCGCTAGTAGAAGATCTTCCTCATTGATCAGTCCCCCGCGAGCAAAGTTCATGATACGTACATTATTTTTGAGTAATTCAATTTTTTCTTTATTGATCAGACCCCGTGTTTTATCGTTTAACGGAATATGTAACGATATATAATCACTCTTGGTTAACAGAGAATCAAGACCGGAGGCTTTCTTTATTTCGCGGGAAAGTCCCCATGCGGCATCAACAGAAATAAAGGGATCATAACCTATCACGTTCATTCCCAGGGAAGAAGCTGCATTGGCCACCAATACACCAATAGCTCCAAGACCGATAACCCCCATGGTTTTACCCTTTAATTCAGGCCCACCAAATTTGGATTTTTCTTTTTCAATCAGTCGTGGAACCTCGTCTCCCTGATCCTTTTGGGTGTTTACCCAGTTAATGGCACCAATAATATCTCTGGAACAAAGCAGCATACCAGCGAGAACCAATTCTTTTACGCTGTTGGCGTTGGCCCCTGGAGTATTAAAAACTACAATTCCTTTTTCGGAACATTTATCAATGGGTATATTATTTACACCGGCCCCGGCTCTGCCGATGGCCTTAAGGCTGGAAGGCAGCTCCATGTCGTGCATTTTAGTGCTTCGTACCAGAATAGCATCGGGGGTGCTGATTTCCGATGCGGCTTCATAATTCTCCCGATCCAAAAGGTCCAGACCTTTAGTGGATATTTTGTTCAATAACTTAATTTTGTACATGGCGATTACTCCTTCCTTTGGTTTTGCAATGTAGCCTTCAGGCAGAGTAATTCTGAAAGAAGGTTTATATTCTTTATCCTGATACCTCCGTGGGGAGATCTCAGGTAATATCCGGTTAAATTCAGTAAGTATTTTACTCCACCGGAAAACAAGCGGCTGGCATTTTTTTCAGCCTCCTCAGCTTCGGTAGCCAAAACCGCAGTTTTTATACCCCGGGACGGTAAAATCTCGGGGATCTCCCATGCAGGAAAGGCCGGTATACTCTGATCCAGTCTTTCCAAGCGGTTGATCTTTGTATCAAAGAGCAGCACTATCTTTGCATGGTCCCATTGATCCATGGTCTGAAGCATATACTGCCCAAGGATTCCCAAGCCTACCAGACAAATTTTCAGAGGTTCTTCAAAGCCAAAGGCTTGGGCTATTTCCTCCGCCAAAGGCCTCTTCTCGTAGTGACCTTTACCCTCTTTAGGTATAAGGCAGCCAATGTCTCTTCGTATGCTGTCTCCTGAAGTTCCTAGGTAACTGCCCAATGTTTCAGAGGTTACCGGTATGTTTTCATCCTTCAACTGTATTTCCAGTGAGATAAGCTGAATCAGTCGTTCCTTGGTTCGGTCCTTCAGTTTCCCGCCTCCCGATGTGTAGAGAATATATCAGTGCTAATCCTTGGTCAAAGGGGAAGTGTGAAAAATATCACAATAAATATCTTTGATGCTTGGTTTTATCATTGATTGACATATCCTGCTTCCATGTTATTCTCTTTAACATGGAAAAAATCCAGGTTAAGTCATTACATTCGCCCTTTGGTGAACTTGTTTTAGGTAGTTATAAAGGAAAGATCTGTCTATGTGATTGGAAATTTAGAAAACAACGAGATCAGATAGATAACAGAATAATGAGATATTTATCCTCTACAATGGTTGCCAGTGAATCTGAGATTCTCCAGGAATTGACGGAGCAGCTTAAAGAATATTTTATTAAGCACCGTGGAATCTTTGATATACCCATTTTAATGGCGGGTTCAGATTTCCAGCGGGCTGTATGGGACGCTTTAACCAAAATTTCTTACGGAGACAGCTGTAGTTATTTAGAATTGGCAACACAGCTGGGTAATCCGTCGACGGTCAGAGCGGTGGCCTCAGCTGTGGGAGCCAATGGGCTTTCTCTATTGGTTCCCTGCCATCGGGTGATTGGAAGTAATGGAGAATTAAGGGGATATGCCGGTGGCTTAAATGCCAAAAGGAAATTATTAGATCTGGAAGGCTGAGAAGGCCTGGGAAATCATTTTTCCTCTGATTTTTTCAGTTGTTGACACCGGGCTATTCTTATCACCGCTCTGATTGGCTGCTTTGATAATTAGTTCCTCGGAGAATTCAACTTCCAGGGGAGGCAGTAAAGCAGAGAGGAGTTCCAAGGCTTTTTTAAAACCCAGTATTCCTCCCTCCATCACCGGAAAAGTTGAATGGGCAAAGAGATCTCCCAGCCATTGCAGTTCCTCAAGATGTTCCGAATTCAAGGTTTGTTCTGTGATGTAGCGGAATACAGGAGCAATTAAACGGCTGCATATAAGGCCGTGGGGCAGGTTGCACAGGCCTCCCAGGGTACCGGCAATTCCATGAACCGTTCCAAGACCGGCATGAGCCAGGGTTACCCCTGAAAGATAAGCTGCCAGGGCAATCTGACCACGGGCATGTAAATCCTCAGGGGTTTCCAATACCCCGGTGAAGTTATTTACAAATAATTCCAGCCCCTTTCGGGCGGTCATATTGCTGAATAGATTAGCCTTGGTAGAGATTAAACCTTCCAAGAGTTGGGTAAATGCATCAAGCCCTGAATAGAGGGTTGTATTCCTGGGGCAGAAGAGCATCAGCTGGGGGTCTAAAAGAGCAATGTCTGGGACATAGGCATCATGGCGAAGGGATTTTTTAAATCCCTCCGGTCCCGGTTGGCTGATTACCGCATTTTTAGTTGCCTCTGAACCTGTTCCTGAAGTGGTGGGAAGGGCGATAAGAGGAAGAGTTTCGCCCCGGGGCTGCAGGGTCCCTACCGTTTCCAGATAATTGGTGATACCCAGATCATGACAGAACATTGCAGCTATGGCTTTCCCTGCATCCAATACACTGCCGCCTCCCATGGCGATGATTTGGCTGGGAGAGAAGTTTCTATGGATCTCTACAGCCTCATCAATAAGCCGGGGCGTAGGTTCCCCGGGAATGATGGTTCTTCTCCATTGAAGCCCCCGGGATTCAAGGCCCTGGATAATTCGGGAGAATTCCCCGGTGGCTTCCAGTGATTTTGAACCGGTAACCAGCAACACTTTGCTACCCCTTACTAGTTGGGGAAGCAAGTTCCTTTTACCTGCTCCGAAGATTAATTTCTTGTTATTCAGCCATGTGAAATCTTCTACCAATGAGATTCATCCCTGGGCAGACAACTGCTAAATTTGTTTCCCTGACGTTTTTTTGCCATCCAGGGTTCTACGGTTTCTCTCCAAAGGGCATAGTGTTGAGTTTCTTTGTGAGCCAATACCGCATCATCATTTCTATATACCTCATAAAGGGTAAATATACCGGGGTTTTCCTGGGACTGCAGCAGATCAAAGCGAAGGTTGCCCGGCTCTTTTCTGGTTTCAAGATGGTTCTTTTCACAGGCTTTAATAAAGTCTGCCTCATGGCCGGTTTTTACCCATATCTGTACAACATAAACAGTCATGCTGACTCCTTAATTAGAGTGTATAGAGAATATTTTATAACGGATTAGGTAAATGGAACAGTATAAAATTTTCCTCTTACAATTCATTTAGCTGGAGAAGCTGAAAGGGTAGAATGACACTGTATTCCCTGGCTTTTCATGTTACAATGGATCCAGTAAATGTAAGGATTATCCATGGCGGGAAATATATATCATCTTAGTGAAGAGGATCTTTCAGATCCCGTAAATATCCAACTTATTCAAATGAGTCCTCTCTCTCAGTTATTTTGGAGTGAAAACTGGTCTCCCTCTTTTTACTGCAGTCTGGCCTATGAGGGTTTAATCTCTACTTCCATTTCTCATCCTGAGCAATCGATAAATTTATTGATGCCTGAAATGCAGAGGGAGTATGCTTTGTTGGATTGGTCTAACTTGCATGTTTCATCACAGATTCAAAGGTTTATGAAAAAACATGAAGAACCATTGATTCTTAGCGTTAATCATAACCCAAATAGGGTGATAAAGGCTTTGCAGGATTATCATGACCCCTGCTGGATAAATCATGATTACGCTGAAGTCATCAACCAAATTGCCCAAGGAGAATATCCAGTAAAGATCATTGCTGTTGAGTTGTTTAGTTCCTCGGGGATTCTATTGGCCGGGGAATTGGGTTATCAGATCGGAGCGGTTTATACCAGTCTAAGCGGTTTTTGCCAGCGAACTAAGGGGCAAACAAATTGGGGTTCTCTACAGATGATACTTCTAGCCAAAGAGCTTCAACAAAGAGGATTCCATTTCTGGAATTTGGGACATCCTCATATGGATTATAAAAAGCGTTTGGGTGCCAGGGTGCTTTCAAGGGAGGAGTTTCTATGCCGGTGGAAAGAGAGTCGGGAAATACGCTGTGAGTCACCCATTGGGGAGTATTCAATGGGTGACAAAATGATATAACACAGATTGATCTTGAACATGTTTTATATATGGTTAATAGCTTATTCCATATCCAAAGGGATACAAATATTCTGTACTCGGATATGTATCATCTGTACTATTCACAGGGATTTGGGCCATGGAATCGGGCCAGGTAAAGGATAGTTTTCCTGTGGGAGAATAGTCTCCAAAAAGAATATCTGCTATACCATCCCCCTCAGTTCCCGGTAGCCAGGCTGCGATAAAGGCATCACTATTGGCAATTTCATCACTGGCTATCATGGCTCTTCCGCTGAAAAGTATAACCACATAGGGGACATTGGATGCATTTAGATTCTTTATGGCGGTTTTATCTTGGGCTGTAAGCCGTGTTGTAAGATCCAAATTAGAGGTATCTCCGTCTCCCTCTGCATAGGGTGTTTCTCCCACTACTATTGCGGCCCTGTCTATGCCGGTCAGGTTAGATGCAGTAGCATTATAGATCACATTGGAGCTTTTATTATGAATTGCTTCCAATACCGTTGTTCCTATAGTGGTATCTCCTGTGCCGCCCTGCCAGGTTATGGTCCATCCTCCGCATTGGCTTCCTAAATCGTCAGCCTTGCTTCCGGCAACTAGAATATTTTGTGTGGTGGTTAGGGGCAAAGTACCATTTTCATTCTTTAATACCACCAAGGATTTTCTTACGGCTTCTCTGGCTACAGCTCGATGTTCCGTAGATCCAATTAGGTATAAATCGGAATTGTCTTTATAAGGATTATCAAATAGATTCAGATCATATTTTACAGTTAATATATTAACAACAGCTTCCTCTATTCGTTCCTCATCAATTTTCGCTTGTGACGTGGAAGTATTAGGATTCATAAGATCGTCCATTTCATTTCCTAAAAAAACATAGGGTGTCATAAACATATCCACGCCCGCAACAAATGCATTCCTAATTTGATCATGTAAGGTTCCAGGAAGCTGAGTATGAGCTGTCCAATCAGAAATAATTAGTCCTGAAAATCCTAATTCATCCTTAAGGACCTCGGTCAATAAATAATCGTTTCCATGCATTTTTTCTCCATTCCAACTGGAAAAGGATGGCATCAGAGCCCCTGCGCCTGCATCTATTGCGGCTATATAGGGGAAAACATGGGTACTTCGAAGGATCTCTTCATCCATATTAGCATTGCCTTCATTGGTTCCTCCGGAGGTTCCTCCATCGGCGACAAAATGTTTGATGGTTGCTAATACGCTATATTTATCGCTCAATGAGGTTCCTTGATATCCTCTTACTGCCGCTGCTCCCAATTCAGATACTACTTGGGGATTCTCGCTATAACTTTCATAGGTCCTTCCCCATCTTTCATCCTGTGCGACAGCAAGGCAGGGTGCAAAATTCCAATGAAAGCCAATGGCACGAACCTCAATGGCTGTTATGTGTGCAATCTCCTCTACCAGTTCAGCATCTCTTGTGGCTCCAAGACCAATATTGTGCGGAAAAATCGTTGCTCCATATACGTTATTATTACCATGAACCGCATCTATTCCAAAAAGCATGGGAATCCCCAGTCGGGTGGACATGGCTGCTGCCTGCAAACTATTATATTGATCAAGCCAGGCTTGGGGGGTGTTACTTGTTGGACTTGAACCGCCTCCAGCAAGTAAAGAACCTAATAAGTGTTGTTTAACCGTAGTTGGAGTTTCTGTATTCCATTCCATTTGGTTCAACTGGCCAATCACTTCAGGGTAGGTCATTTGATTATAAAGTTCTTCTGGTGTATCTGCTATATCTGGGCTAGAATTCGTTTCTTCTAATAAACCGCAGCTGAAAAGACTTAGCAATAAGCATAGAATAATAATTTTTTTCATACAATCTCCAATATTGTTTCTACTATAAACTATCTGAGATTATTTGCAATAAAGAAAAATCATCTATTCAACTTCCTCCAAGCCCAAAAGAACCTATAAAAAACCCCTGGGATCAATGAGGCTCCCATGATGATAAAAAGCAATTCAATCCTTTGGGGCATAAGATAAAACAACGTAACCACTCAGCTATCTTATAGCTGAGTGGTTACTCATCAAGATTTCTAATTTCGACGATCTCTTTTCTCCTATACTTGGATTTACATCCCTCTCTATGACATAATGGCCCCATGGATATAGGAAGCCGTATTCTCTATGAAGATAATCATTACCTCATCATTAATAAATTAGCCGGGGAAATTGTTCAGGGTGATAAAACCGGTGATTCTCCCTTGACCCAGGCAGCGGCGGATTTTCTTATTAAAAGGGATAATAAACCAGGTAAGGCCTTTATTGGTCTCACCCATCGACTGGACCGCCCCACCAGCGGGGCCCTGATCCTTGCAAAAACCAGCAAGGGGCTATCACGGATGAACGAACTCTTCCGCAAGGGAGAAGTGGATAAAACCTATTGGGCCATAGTCCAAGGGGTGCTTCCGGCTAAGGAAGAGGAAATGACTCATTGGCTTTTCAGAGATACCCGGAAAAATAAAAGCTTCGCTCATACCAGCCCCGGAGAAGGCCGGAAGCAGGCCAAGCTTCGATGGAAAACCCTGTCTGCCTCAGATAGGCACAGCCTGGTAGAGATCCAATTACTCACCGGCCGCCATCATCAGATTCGGGCCCAGTTTGAAGCTGTGGGAATGGTCCTTCGGGGAGACCTGAAGTCCGGAGCAAAAGACAGTCTTCCCGGCGGAGGGATTTCTCTACATTGCCGCAGCATGTCCTTTATGCATCCTATAAAACAGGAACAGGTTGTGGTTACAGCCCCTGTTCCTGCGGGTGATTCTATCTGGTTGCACTTTCAGGAAACTCAGGAGGCCTAATGTCCCCTAATTGGAATTTCTATTTTACTTGTTCATTCAATACTATTTCAGGACAATTTTTATGTTGCTGAGCCATTGGCCCTCTTTAAAAAAATGGTTTCTTTTGGAGTCCATGGAATATCCCTGGGGAGAAAATCCCACGGGCTATTCTGTGTGGATCTCTGAAATTATGCTGCAGCAGACTCAGGTGAAGGCGGTGATTCCCTACTTTTTAGCCTGGATGCGTGAGTATCCCAGCATTGAAAGCCTGGCTCAAGCTTCGGAAGAAGAAGTGATGCGCAGCTGGGAAGGGTTGGGCTATTATTCCCGGGCCAGAAACATACATAAAACATCCAAGCATCTCTTTTCTCTTGGCCAAAAAGAATTGCCTAAAAAATATGACGAGTTGTTAGCCCTGCCCGGCATTGGTCCCTACACCGCCGCAGCTATCTGCAGCATCGCCTTTGGCCTGCCCCATGCCGTGCTGGATGCCAATGTTAAACGGCTCTGCCAGCGCTGGGGTGCTCATGAGGATTGGACGGCCCGTGAAGAGAAACTTTGGACCACCCGGCTGGATTCCATTATCAAAGATATCTCCGAGCCGGGGCTTTTTAATTGTGCGTTGATGCAGCTGGGGCAGCTTGTGTGTAAAAAGTCCAACCCCCAATGTGAGATCTGTCCTGTCTCCATAAACTGCAAGGCCTATCAGCAGGGCAGAACTGCTGAGATTCCCAAAGTTAAAAAGAAGTCCGTAAAAATGTGGGACAGCTGGGCACTGATCTACCGGAGTGAGGATAAGATACTGATGGAATACCGGGATTCCGGTATCGGCAGGGGTTTGTGGTCCTTTCCGCGGATTTCCAAGGAAGAGCCATTGCCCCGGGGCTGGAGGGCTTTGATGGAGCTTAAACCCCTGAATCATGCATTTACCACCAATCGGGAGCGTTTGTATCCGGTGGTATTGGAGCGGGAGGCGGCAGAATCCATGGGGACTTTAGGGAAGGGTGTTGATGTGGCGGACCACGGCTTGTTAGCTGCGGAAAGGGGGGGCTATATCCCTGGTGGTTCTCTGCCGGGGGTTGTGTTTTCAACTTGGGAATGGGTTTCTCTGGACCAACTGAGGGACAGGGCGGTTCCGGCGGTTTATCGGAGAATGATTTTGAGTTTGGGGGGGTAAATTGAAATTC
>JAQICO010000161.1 GCA_027858495.1 Spirochaetaceae bacterium | reverse complement strand
CCACCAGTGAACTTTCGGAAGCAGAGCAAATAGTCTTGGGAGCTGTGGAAGAGATTCCTCTGGATAAGGCTGATCTCAATTCTATCATTGAATATTACCAGGGCCAGCTTTCTAAAACTTCCGAAGCGGTGGAATATATTAAAAGCCGTAAGCTCGTAGATTGGGAATTGTTGAACCGGCTCAAGATTGGCTTTGCTCCTGGAACCTTGAGATCCATGGTTTCAGATAAACAATTCCAGGTATTGAAAGAAGCTGGTGTATTCTCCGACAAGGGAAAAGAAGCTTTTGCCGGTTGTATTGTCTTTCCTCTATTGGATGAATCGGGTCAGGTGGTTAGTCTCTATGGCCGGAAGACTTCTTCCCGATCCAAGGTGCAGCACCTTTACTTGAAAGGGCCACACCGGGGTCTATTCAACGGTAAAGCCTTCAAAGCCTACCCGGAAAGAATGATCCTCACAGAAAGCGTCATCGATGCCCTTTCGTTGATGGTCATGGGCTTACAGAATGTTTCAGCCTGTTATGGAGCCAATGGATTCACCGAGGACCACCTGAGAGCCTTAAAGGATAACCGAACCCAGGAGGTGGTGATCGCCTTCGATTGTGATAACGCTGGAATCAATGGAGCCGAAGCCCTGGCGGATAAGCTGGTGAAAGAGGGAATCTCCCTCCGTATCGTCTATCCCCATGCTGAGCTGAAGGATTGGAATATCTCCCTGCAGGCGGACTTCTCCAAGGGGGAGTTTGAAGAGCTGCTGAAAGAATCTACCTTAAGGGAACCAGCCGGAAAGAAAAGGATTCATGTGGAGGAGAAAGGCGGGAAATATTACTTTCATTTCGCTGAGATCACCTATCGCTTAATCGGCGTAAAGGAAGGTTTTGTCTCTTCTTTGAAGGTCAATGTAATAGCCGAGAAGGAGGAGGATAAACACATCGATAACGTGGATCTATTCTCAGCCCGTAGCCGTTCTACCTTTTCACTGGTCCTTGGCCGTCTCTTTTCGGTAGAAGCTGCCCGAGTAGAAAAAGACCTGGTGGCCATGCTGGAATGGCTGGAAGAAGAACGGGACCGGAAGCTCTTAGGTTTAGATGATGAAGGGGCTAGCCCCTCTCTAACCGCTGAAGATAAACGGATCGGCCTGGAACTGCTACAAGATACTAATCTCTTTGACCGTATAGAAGCCGACCTTTCGGCCCTGGGTTATGTGGGTGAAGCCTCCAACAAAAAGCTTATGTATCTGGCTGCTTCTTCCAGGAAGTTACAGGATCCCATTTCCATCATCGTGATCAGCCAATCGGCCGCCGGTAAGAGCTATCTAATCGATACGGTGAAGAAACTCATTCCACCGGAAGAAGTGCTTTCCATGACCAGCCTTTCCGACCAGGCATTGAATTATCTTCCAGAGGAAGCCTTGCTTCATAAGTTCATGGTCATGGGAGAAGCCGTTCATTCTGAAAGTGTAGATCACCAAATGAGAGAAATGTTATCGGCCCAGGAGCTTTCCCGGCTGGTGACCACCAAGGATGAAAAGACCGGCCGGATGGTGAGCCGGTTGGTCAGAAAGAAAGCCGTGGTTTCTGCCGTAATGAGTTCCGCCACCGGTGAGATCAATCCGGAGAATGCTTCAAGGTGTTTTGTGATCTCCACCGATGAAAGCGAAGAACAGACCAGGGCCATCCACCGGGAGCAACGAAAGAAATATTCCCTAGCCAGATTTCAAACCAAGGCCGAAGATCTTCCATCCATTGTGAAGGCTCACCATGCTGCTCAGCGATTACTGAAAGATAGAATGATGATAAACCCTTTTGCCGATCACCTGGACTTTCCCGCTTCACTGATGCGAAGCCGAAGAGACCATGAAAGGTTTATGGACCTGATTGCTTCTGTATGTTTCCTAAGGCAATTCCAAAAGGTCGAACACCAAGAAGGCACTTGTGCCTTTATTGAATGTGATCTGGAGGATTACCGGATCGCCTATGAAATCATGATGAGTATTCTTCCTTCTACGCTGTCCAATTTTCCCAAGAGTGCCCAACTGCTCTATGACGCTATCCGGGGAATCCTTAAGGCCAAAGCAGAGGAAGAGACATTGCAGGTTCATGAGGTATCGGTAACCCAACGGGAGATCAGAGAAAAGGAAGGCCTGGAATACAACTTTGTGAAACGGAATATTCGGCTCCTGGTGGAGTATGAATATCTGACCCAAAAGGGAGGTTATAGTCGAGGAGGTAAAGCTCATTATCGATTAAGCCAGGATGCTCCGTTATCTCTCTTTGATCTTTCGGTGATTCCCGATCCTTCAGAGATGGAAAAGCGAATCCAAAGTGGGTCAGAATCAAAAGAAGCCCCAACTATTTCTATTGTAAAGAATTAGAGCATAGTGGGTCAAAGTGGGTCAGACTGGGTGACCCACTTTTATTGTTTAACAGATAAGGAGTTAGAAGAAAGTGGGTCAACAGTTAAGGAAAGACAAAGCGAAAGAAACAATAGAAACCATCCTTCAAGGGTATAAAAAGTATCTTCAATCAAAGGAAATACGGTCTATAAGTGATCGAACCTTCCAGGTGAAAGCCTTTCTTAAATGGTGTGAGGACCAATCCATAATTCCCCAAGAACTCACCGAGGAACATGCTCACAGCTGGATGATCTATCTGGTAGAAAGACCGGTTCCTTTGAGTCGGGGAACCATCAACGGAAGGCTTTCTATCATTAAGAACTTTTACCATTTCCTGCGGAAGGCCGGGTATATAGGCTCCTCTCCCTTCTTTTATATCCACTCTTTATCCACTGGAAGAACTTTACCCAGAGATATTCCCGAGGTTCAGGATATGGAAACGCTACTTTCAAATTTGAGCATATTGAGCCTGGGGGATCTGATGATGCGCCCTGTTATTGAATTGCTCTATGGCAGTGCCTTAAGAATCAGTGAGCTGGAAATCCTAAAACTGGAAGATCTGGATTTTGTTGGTGGTATGATCACCATCTACGAAAGCAAAACTAATCGAGTTCGCAGGGTTCCCGCAACGGAAAGCTCTTTCCATTCTCTTCAGAAATACATAGACCAAGTGAGGTCCCAACTTTTAAACCCTCAGGAGCTTTCCGCCGGATACCTTTTCCCCCAGGGAGCTAAAACCACCTTGCGCTGTAGAATCAATAATAAGCTTAAACGAGAGTGTGCCCGTCTGAAACTGCCGAAAATGACCAGCCATTCTTTCCGTCATGCTGCGGCCACCCATATGCTGAAAGCCGGTGCAGGTATTAAGGAAGTACAAAGCTTCCTGGGACATCAAAAGATCACCTCCACAGAAATCTATACACACCTGGTCAAAGAAGATTTAAAACAGGTGGTTCATAACCATCACCCAAGGGAGAAAAGAAATCTATGAATTATGAAACTCTACTGAAAGAAAGCTTTGTGATTCGGGGGCTGTCCCAGGCCACAATATTGCGCAAGTTCACCGAGTATAAACGATTTATGATCTATCTTGATGATAAGGATCTGCGTGAAGTAGACAGTACTTTCCTGGAAGGATACATCCAAACCCTGAAAGAGGAAGGTTTTTCCAGATCCACACTCAATACGGCCATGGCCTTTCTAAAGGATTTCTTCACTCTGCTTCACCGGAAGGATTATATACTGAGTAACCCTTTGTCATGCACGGAAATTGTGATCACCGAGAGAGCTGGAATCAAGGCGGTACTAAATCAGGAAGAGGTAATTCAATTCCTGGAAAACATCGAACCGGTCACCGGTATTGGTATAAGGGATCGGGCCATGTTTGAGTTACTTTATCTCACCGGAATGCGAGGAAGAGAATTGATCAACCTGGATGTAGAACACCTGGATCTGAAAGCCGGAGAGGTCTTTATCAAACAGGGAAAGAACCGTAAGGATCGTATTGTTCCCCTGGGAGATACAGCAAAGAAGTTTGTTTCTCTCTGGCTGAACCGTGCCCGCCGGTGGTTTTGCCTACAGGAGAACGGGCCGGTATTTACTAATCCGAAGGGCGGTCGATTAGCCTTATCTTCTCTGCAGTCCCGGTTTAACTACTGGATTAAACAGGCTAATCTTATGAACCGAGGATTTACCACCCATTCATTACGCCATAGCTGCGCCACTCATTTATTGGAGAATGGGGCCGATATCCGATATGTTCAGGAACTACTGGGCCATGAATCCATCGAGACTACAGCGGAATATACCAAGGACATTATGAATAGTATTAAAAGGATTCATCGGACTTATCATCCCAGGGAAAATGAAATTTATCCGGAAGATGTTTGAGCTTTCGGGAAAGTCATTGTATACTCCTATTGCCTGAGAGTAATCTCTAAGGATTTGTTCTTTGATAATTTGATGGGTGAATGGATGGCCTAAATTGGTATGCCTACTGTTCTAATAATCCGATTAATTTTGTGGATCCGACAGGGTTGTACCGGGTTTGGGGATATCGACATAAAGAAACAAATGAGATGAGTTATTCTATTTCAACTCATTGGAGTTATCATAGTAGAGTTGATACATTTGTTGGTTACTTATTGGATGCTGTTTCTAATATCATTCCTCTACACCAACCCCGAGTCAGAACAGAACAAATTGAACGCAATTTCATATTTCCGATAGAACATCCAACTTATGCGATTGGGCAGGTACATGATAGTAGAAC
>JAQICO010000359.1 GCA_027858495.1 Spirochaetaceae bacterium | reverse complement strand
GCACAAGTGGATGGAAATGTATTGGCAGAAACGGTTAGACAGTACTTGGGGGAATCAGCCGTAAGACATCGAATTATTCAAATCCCTCAAGACTCAAGTTTTGATGATTAAAAACTTTTTAGGGCTAGATCTTTGGGTACAATTCTGCGTTATCAGAGGATTTTTTCGCCTCCCCGGCTGAGTGGTTCCTAAAAACTTTTAATTGTAATATTATGTAAAAATGATAGGGAAACTTAAATATACCATTTGTATTATCATCCTTTTCTCGGGTTTTTTTCACTTCTTTGGGGAGAAGAAAAAATACTGGATTTGAGTGACTTGGATATAGCAAATAATAATGCGGAATTAGAGGGGCCTTGGGAATTCTATTGGGAACAATTACTATCTCCCGGCGATGATTTCCCTGGGGATTCAACCACCATGGAGGTTCCGGGAGAATGGATCATTCCGGAGCATATTCAGCAAGAGGATTTGCCACCTATCATATAAAAGTACTTATGCATTCTTCATCATTAGAAAAGGCTTTATTTATTCCTTTTACCACCAATCGATATCGAATTTTTGTAAACGGGCGTATGGTTGCAGAGCATGGAGGGGTGAATAGCCAATATGTTGATAGTACAGATTGGAATCCCCCAAGGATTGTCATATTACCGGAGCAGCAAGTTTTAGACATTGTCTATCAAAACGCGAATTTCGACGATGTCGCCGGGGGTATTCTTAGCGCTCCCAGAATAGGTAGTTTTGAGAATCTAAAAAAGGAAAGAGATAGGGCTTCCATATTTGAGGCCTTTCTCTTTGGTGTTCTTTTAATAACAGGTTTGCTCTATCTTAGTTTTTATATTAATAAGAAGGACGATCGGTCATCTCTATATTTTGGATTGTTTTCTATCGTTTTGGCATTGAGAACTATTGTATATGGTGAACATCTTCTACTTCAGGTCTTGTCTAGTTTATCCATGGAAATGGAATTCACTTTGGGACATATTACCCTCTACCTTGCGATCCCCCTGTTTCTTAGATTTATTACTTTGGCATATCCTATGAAAGTGCTGAATAAAATGAATTTACCTTTGTGGATTATCAGTGCTCTTAATGTTCTTCTTGTTTTATTTACACCCCATAGATTTTACATTCATTTTCTAGTTTTATATCAGGTTATAGCAGCCGTTACAGGCTTCACAATTTTTATATGTCTGCTGCTTACCACAATGAAGGGAAACCCATCGGCCCGTACAACATTGATAGGTTATATAGTCCTTCTTGTTGCTGGTATTAACGATATCCTTTATAGCCAGGAGATCATTCATAGTTTTTTTATGCTACATCTTGGATTTACTGTTTTTATCATGAGTCAGGCGGCTTTACTAAGTTGGAATATTGGAAGGGCTTTTTCTAAATCTGAAGAACTGGCTTTGGAATTAACCTCTGCCAATAGCTCTTTCAGACGTTTTGTTCCCGAAGAATTTCTGCGTTACCTAAAAAAAGAACGGATTTCGGATATGCAACTTGGCGATCATGTAGAAATGGAAATGACGGTGCTTTTTTGTGATATCAGAGATTTCACATCACTGTCTGAGAATATGACCCCTCGGGAAAACTTTATGTTTCTAAACTCCTTTTTGGAAAGAATCGGTCCGGTAATTCGAGGGAACCAAGGCTTTGTTGATAAGTATATTGGAGATGGAGTAATGGCTCTGTTTCCAGGAGGACCGGATTGCGCTGTTCAAGCGGCGTTAAAAATTGAGGAAACCTTAAAGCTTTATAATAAACACCGCCTAAATAGTAATTACGAACCAATTCGCATCGGAATCGGGATTAATACAGGTTTTATTATGATGGGAACCATCGGTGAAAATGAGAGGATGGACAGCACGGTTATCTCCGATGCAGTTAGCGCTTGTTCTCGTATAGAATCGATTACCAAGGAATATGGATTAAATATTGCCATCAGTGAAAACACCTATTCCAAACTGAAAATGAAAGATATGTTAGATGTAAGGAATATCGGTAACATTGTCCTTAAAGGAAAAAAAGAGCCCATAGGGGTTTATGAGTTATACAATGGGGATGATCCCGTACTTATAAGAAAGAAGAATCAACTGAAAAAACATTTTGAAGCTGCTGTAAAAAGTTATGAACGGAAGGACTATGAAAAATCCCTCTCTATATTTTCCAAGATTTTAGATGTTTTTCCCGAAGATGAAACCTGTCATAGTTTCCAGGCTAAGATCTTTCAGTATTTGAGCAATCTGGCGGATTAGGGGCTAGGATAGAATCCATAGAGCAGCTTGAATTGAAAGAACCATATACTAGAGACTATGGAGCCCCCCCCCACACAACATTTTGTTGCAAAACGCCACTCCATGACCTATATTTTTATTAAGTTGGTTTTATGAATCGTATTCTTCCAAAGATATTCTTTTTTTTAGTGGCCGGATTTATTTTCGGCGAAACCTATCATGTGGTTATACTGGAAACCATGCCTGTCCCAGTTGTTCTGGCACATACACAATCATTGCTACAGAATCTGGATATTTTGGCCCAACAACGGGGAATCGATATCCAACGGGAAGTATTAGAAGGTATGGGAGACCGGGAGCGCTGCAAGACATTGCTGCGGGATTCTATAGCGCAGAGAGTGCCTGATGTGATTATCTCTGTTGCCACTCTGGCCTCCCAGGCGGCGGTGGAAGTTGTGGGTGATAGGGATATCCCTATTTTGTTTTGCGTGGTTTCCGATCCCCTGGGATCCGGAATTGTTGAAGCCGTTGGAGAGCCCAGCAATACTAATATCAGCGGAGTGGTCTATAGTCATTTACGGGATACTAAGGTCGAAATGGTTATGAGGGTTCTCGATGAAACCTACCGATTCGACAGCGTTCGTATCGGTATTGTCAGTTCCGATTATCCTGCGTCCATAGGGGATGTAAAAGAATTGATGAAAATCACCGATTTATATGAAAATATCCAAATAATACATAAGCAGATCCCTTATAGACCTATACCCCAGGAACTGCCCCAGCTGTTGGAAAGCTTTGAACAAGCTATTAAAGAAATAGAAGATGATGTGGATTATCTGTGGCAAGCGGGAGGCCCCTTATCGGAGATTGAAGAGGCCAGTCGGCTGATTCTTAATGCGGCCCCCCCGCTGATTCTAGCTAATACTCCCCGTGCCGTGGAGATGGGAGGTCTTATGGCCGTCGCCACCAATTACAGCGATACGGGGCTGCAGGTTGTAGAGATGGTGGATCAGATTTTCCAGGGCCGAAACGTAGGTTCCATTCCTGTTGCTGTTCCCCGAAAATTTGATCTGTATATCAATATGGCAACAGCGGAATCCTTGGGAATTTCCATTCCCTCTCATATGTTGATGATTGCGGGGGACAAAATCTACTGGTGATGCCTAAGGAACTTAAAAAATGAAGATCAGTCAACGCTTTCTTACCAACTCCATCCTGGTTCTTTCTCTGGGAATTGCGGTGGGCTTTTTTTTTATCGGCAATAAATTTTTAAGGGATTTAAAACAACTACGAGAAGATGAAAGGGTCTCTTTTCAAGAGAGCTACCGTGTTTCTCAATATTACAGCGATCTTCAGAGAGCCTTGGGATTCGGAGGGTATATTCAAAGTTTGAAGATCTATTTAATCAACAGAGAACCCTTTCAGTTGTATCTGCTCAAGGCAAATATTCAGGAAATAAACGACTCCTATGATAAATTGATGGAATATTTTAGAGACTCGGAATCCCCCTCGGCTCTGGATGCATTGGATCGATTTATTGAAGCAATATCAGATAGTTACGTAATACTCCGCTCACCGGAGAATCAGAATTTATCAGCCCATGAGCTGGATACATTGTTACAGTTGGAAGCCCCTGAAGTATTAAGTGGCCTCATCACTCTGGAAACCCTAAAGGATAACTACCGACGCAGGGCATCACAGAACATCCAGTGTAGCATTAAACTTTTGGTAAAGGATTTATATCTAGCCAGTCTATTGTTGCCCGCCATATTGATGTTAGGTTTTATTCTGATTTTTTTACTGAAAAGAGCCAACAAAATCAGTTCCATGTTGAAAATCACCCAAAGAGAACTTCTTCGGGAAATAGGTAATCGGAAAATTGCCGAGCAGAAGCTGTTGAAACGGGAAAAAAATCTGAGCAGGGCTTTAAAAGTTGGAAAGATGGGCAGCTGGTCTGTGGATCTGCATGACAACCATTTGTCATGGTCCGAAGAGGTTTTCCGAATATTAAATATGCAACCCAATGCAGATCTGACCTTTGAGGATTTTTTAGGGATGATTCATCCCGATGACAAAGATATGGTCAGCCAATCCTGGGAAAAGGCCATCCAAGGTGGTACCTATGATATCGAACACCGAATGATAGCGAATCATCAAGAGAAATGGTTTCGGGAAATTGGTGAAGTTGTTTTTGATAATCAAGGACAACCATTGGAGGCCCTGGGAACCATACAAGATATTACAGAGCGTAAGGCTATGCAGGATCAGCTGAATCAGGATCATAAAATGAAGGCTTTAGGACTTCTGGCTGGTGGAGTCGCCCATGATTTCAACAATATACTTACCGGAATTTTGACGGCAGCCCAGTTATTGGAAAATAATAATGAGGTAGGAGAAGAATCTCGTTCCTTTATTGAAATCATCATCGATTCTTCCATAAGGGCAGCAACGCTGGTTCAAAAGATGCTTGTGTTCAGTGGTAAATCGCCCATGTTTAAGACTTCCCTTGATATAAAGGACTTATTGGATAATGTTTTAACCATTCTTAATAGCATGTTGGACAAAAAAATTGAGATTATCTATAACAAGCCCCAAGGTTTATTTCCTATACTTGGTGATCTGGCTATGTTGCAGAATGCCCTGATAAATCTTGCTATAAATGCTAGCCAAGCTATGCCCTTGGGTGGGGAATTATCCCTTACGCTCCATGAAACAGCGGAGGAATATTCCTTGAATCCAAATCTGGAACAGAAGCATTATTATACTTTGGAAATATCCGATACTGGCTGTGGAATTCCCGAGGAATATTTGGAAAAAATCTTTGATCCCTTTTTTACCTCCAAGAGGAAGGAGCGGGGCACCGGTTTAGGATTAGCTTCGGTTTACCGGACTATCATCGATCATCAGGGATATATTAAAGTGGAAAGTGTGATCGACCAAGGTACTACCTTTATGATTTTTCTCCCCCAAGCTGAGTAGCAATGCTCTCCGATGAAGGCTGCCTAAGCAATCCCTTTGAATCCGACCTTTTCAGCTTCCGTTTTTAAGTTCAATTTAAGCGTTTTCATAGGCTCTGGATCCATATACAACAACAAAAACAGCCGGAACTTGCTTGAAGGATATTACAAAGTAATGTCTGAATAATAGTGGATAAAGTCCCATACATCATTATCTGGTTTAATACTTTTATTCTAAAACGATGAATTATGGAAATGAATATATTACACTTCAATAATAGGAGTCTTATATGAAAAAACTTATCCACCTATTATCCTGTCCTTTATGGTATTCTCTTTAATCAGTTGCCTAACAATAACGGCTAATTCCGGGGGACATAGCAGGGGTAACAGCGAAAACGCAAGAAATGCAGCTCCGGGACAAAATAAATAACCCGATTATCTCCTCTAGTTGTAACCGAAGGGCTCGTAATAAGCCCAAGATTATAAATAAAACGGGGATCATAATATCAGTAGGTCAAAAGGTTAAAGCGAAGCGTCCAGCTTGTGCGCTACTAATATTATGATCCCCAGGGGTTTTCTATAGCCCAGGGCTTGTTTACAAGCCCGAAGATCTAGTCTTTGTGTTCCATCTTGGTAGCATTGTCCTTCTGAGTAATCAGAGAAACCACAATCAGAGTGATAAAACTTAGTGGTATTGAAATCATACCGGGATTATCGATTCCGAAGGGAGCCTGAGCAGCATCCATTCCATAACGAACAAACATGCTGGGTGATAGCAGAATGATGGTCAAGGCGCTGACCATTCCCATCAGTATGGACGATGCGATTCCCTTGGCGGTGGTCTTCTTCCAGAACAGCAACATCAAAATTGCCGGGAAGTTGGCGCTGGCCGCAATGGAGAAGGCCCATCCTACCAGGAAGGATACATTCATTCCCTTAAAGAGGATTCCCAATAATATGGCAATAACACCCACCACTACAGCAGACATTTTACCCAATACGACCCTTCGTTCATCGCTAACCTCTTTTCCCATAAAGTTAGCCAGGTCATGGGCTACTGCTCCAGAGGCCGCTACGATCAGACCTGATACCGTACCCAGTACGGTGGCAAAGGCCACAGCAGAAATCACCGCAAAGAGGAATAATCCAATGGATTTGGCCAACAGTGGCGCGGCCATGTTGGAGCTTTCCACGTCCAGTACTCCGTTTACAGCTGCGCCTAATCCCATATACAGGGTGAGGATATAGAAGAATCCAATAGCACAGATGGCTAATATGGTGGATTTTCGTGCGTCCTTGGGGCTTGGAACTGTGTAATAACGGATCAGCACATGAGGAAGAGCTGCCGTACCAAAGAATAGAGCGATCATCAGAGATACAAAGTCAAACTTAGTTTTTCCAGTGGCTCCTAGATCTTCATCTACCTTGAACTTGAGACCGGGTCGCATCATCAGGCTTCCAGGGGTCTCCTGTTGATACCAAATGTGTACTTTATCGGTACCGTCGGTAAAGGTTGTATTTTTAAACTGAAGCAAAACGGAATCATTGATAACCGCTAAAAAGCTGAAAACATTGAGCTTTCGGATTTCCTGAACTTCCTGGCCATCGGCAAAAATTCGTACCATGCTTCCTACGCTAAAGAATTTTCTTTCTTCTTTGTCAGCGCCGTTGTATAAAATGGTTCCATCTTCAGCGGTGGTTTTTGAAAGACATTCTTTCAGTTCGCCTTCATCTAATAGCCACCAAGTTTCGATTCCGTCGCTACTGAGTTTAATAAAATCATGTCCTGCAGTTTCAAGGGAACCAACCACGGAATATCCCGCCTCATAAACGTCGGTAACTTCTCCGCCGGACATAACAGCACTTAGGCTAATAGGTTCATGAAAGTCCTCGGTAGGAGCTTTGGAGAATCCTTTGTTTAGCACCATAATAACTACTATTAGAGAGAAGAAAATCAAGAGCGCACCCTTGATGAATTGTACATAGGTGGTAGATTTCATTCCCGCTGTAGCCACGATGATAATTACAATAATACCTACACCCAATACACCGATCCAATGGGGGACACCCAAAAGGGGCGTAACCAATACACCGGCTCCGACCATCTGTGGTATCAGGTAGAAAATGGAGACAACCAGAGTACTGATAGCAGCCATAAGCTGGATACCCTTGGAGTTAAATTGGGAGTCCAGGGCATCGGTGAAGGTGAACTTTCCTCGGCGTTTCAGTGGTTCGGCTATTACAAAAAGAGCCACAACCCAACCAGCCAAGTAACCGATGGAGTAGAGAAAACCGTCGTAACCGTAGAAGGCTATCATACCACAAATTCCTAAGAAGGAAGCTGCTGAAAGATAGTCCCCTGCGAAGGCTATACCGTTTACTGCCCAGGGAATGGTTCCGCCGGCGGCAAAGTAGCCCTTGGCGCCGCTGGTTCGCTTTCCCAGGTAAAAGGAAATACCTAAAACTGCGACAACGATGATACCGAAAATAATTACAGGGAGTACTGAAGGATCATATATCATTTTTCAGGCTCCTCTTCTTTATTCAGTTCATCCTCTTTTTTGGTACATAAGTAGTTATAGATAAGCCCCAGAATGATGGCTAGAAAAATGAGGCTAAAGCCGTATACTACAGCTAAGTTTAGCCCAAATAATACTTCAACCGCCATTAACTTGGGTTTTAAGGTGTTGATAAGTATAAATCCTAAATAGACGATACCGTAGACGATGAACATTCTTACACCTAGCTTTGACTTATAGCTCGATGCCTTGTCCGGTCCCGATTGTATCGCAGGTCCGTGATCCATTGTTTTCTCCTTGGGAATAAAATAGTTTTACGAATTGTAAATCATAAAAGAAGATAAGACTAGTAATTTGTTGTAAATTGGGATGTTGGCTTATTACTGAAATTCCGGATGTGGATGATCAAGTATGTCCTGTAGGCATTCTAAGCCATGGTTTTTCCAACCAAGATCATGGAGTACTTGTTTAAGGGTCCAGTCCAGGGGAGTGAGGGGTGAGAGTCCTTCTTGAGCTAGAACTCTGATTCCTTGATAGAGTCCCTGCAGCCAAGGGATGCTTTGGTGGGGATCCTTTTTATCAAAGCCGGGTTTTACCAGGGGGAGCATAGATAAACATCCCTGGGCATCCATCATTCCTGAGTAAACCATTGGTTGATCCTCGGGCAGGGAAATATCGTAATGATGACTACGCTGCCCATGGATGATCCCCGGCAATATACCTAGACAAATCTTTTTTTTATCTGTGGACATTCGGAGTAAAAATCCTCCCCTTTGTTGGAGGATAGTTTTATCATTGAGGGATTGCATAATTTGTGGATTCTTTTGGGAGGATAGAGCAGAACCTTCAATATAGATTTCCAAGGGTATTTTCATTTATATATATTCTAGTGGCTAAGACATAATAAGAGCAAGAAAGTTTTTTTGCCCTGGTTGGTTGTGTGTCCCAAGGCGAAGCAGCCGATACACCTGCTGTATCTTCTGTCTCTGTGGGAACAGAGTTGTTGGTTAATGGTGATTTTTCCATGGGTAATGAAAAATGGGATTTAGGAAACTATGAAGGTGCAAGTGCAGAAGCAGTAGCTACTGATGGCGAAATGGTTTTAGCTATTTCTTCTCCAGGTGCTCAGAATTGGAATGTACAATTCCAACAGTCTCCCATTACCTTGGAAAAGGGAATTACCTATACCATGAGTTTTGATGCAAAGGCTTCCGTGGCTAGAAGCATTATGGCCAATGTAGGTCAAGGACAAGACCCCTATGGTTCTTGCAGCGATGCGTTGAATGCCGACTTAACCACAGAATACCAGACCTTATAGCCATACCTTTGTTATGGAAGGACGGACTCAGCCTCTGCGTTATGAATTTAACTGCGGTATAGAGGAAGGTGATGTTTATTTGAAGAATGTTTCTCTTGTGGTTGCTGAGCCTTTAGCTGCTGAACCTGAAGCTGCTGAATAATTCTGAAAGTGAATTAGTGGTCCAAAACCGTCGGATTGATCCGGCGGTTTTTTATTTACCCCTCCTAGCACTTATTGACAGAATAGGCTAACTAACTATAATAAATACATCTATGGGAAAGCGATCCTTTTTTATCAGCTTTTTTTTCTTTTTTAGCGTTACTCGAATCGAGGGATTCGGCGTTTCCCAAGGGTAGAATATCTTAGGAAAATGTGCGGATTCCTCCAGGAGGGATCCGCTTTTTTTTTATCCCGCCCCATCATGGGGACACCATAGGCAAATTAGGAGTAGAGAGATGCTTGATAAACTGCAAGAGGTATTGAAGGAGTTTGAGAACTCTGTGAGCTCGGTGAAGTCTTTGCCGGAGATGGCTCAGTTTAAGGCGGAATACCTGGGTAAGAAGGGCAAGTTGAAGGCCTTGATGTCCGGTATGAGAGACCTGTCGGTGGAAGAAAAAAAGACCTTCGGGGCCAAGGCTAACGAGGTGAAACAGGCTATGGAACTTGCCCTTGAAAAGCGCAGTCAGCAGGTTGAGCTTGAAGAAATTAATGCTAAATTAGAAAAAAATTGGCAGGATATCACCTGGACCGATAGAATCAAAGATAAGGGGCAGCAGTCTGCCGGCTTACATCCCTTGACCCAGGTGATGCGTGACCTGGAGGATATCTTTTTATCCATGGGTTTTGATATTCTCGACGGCCCTCATATTGAAAACGAATATTATAACTTCGAAGCCCTCAACGTACCGGCTAATCATCCCGCTCGGGATATGCAGGACACCTTCTGGTTTACCGATATGAAACACCTATTGCGTACACAGACTTCCAATATACAAATTCGGGGCATGGAGCAGAAAGATCCACCCTTTAAATTCGTGGCACCTGGGAAGGTTTTTCGCTGTGAATCTCTGGATGCCAGCCATGAAGCAGCCTTTCATCAGTTTGAAGGGATGATGGGGGGAAAGGATATTTCCGTATCCCATATGATCCATTTTTTAAGAACCCTGCTTCGAGAGATCTTTAAGAAGGAGATTAAGGTTCGGCTTCGTCCCGGATATTTTCCCTTTGTGGAACCAGGATTTGAGCTGGATTATGAATGTCTGCTCTGCGGAGGGAAGGGATGTTCGGTGTGTAAGCAGGTCGGCTGGGTTGAAGCCCTGGGCTGCGGTATGGTGCATCCTACAGTTTTGAAGGCTGGGGGTATCGATGCTAAAAAATGGAATGGTTTTGCCTTTGGACTGGGAGTAGACCGGCTGGTGATGATGCGATATCACATCGACGATGTACGGCATTTACATCATGGGGATCTGCGGTTTTCTGAGCAGTTCCGGGCTTATTAGACAGGATAGACAGGATAGACAGGATAGACAGGATAGACAGGATAGACAGGATAGACAGGATAGACAGGATAGACAGGATAGACAGGATAG
>JAQICO010000340.1 GCA_027858495.1 Spirochaetaceae bacterium | reverse complement strand
GGCCATTTGTTTAGCTTATTTCTTGGAGGATTTTATACTGCCGCTTATATTATCCCATTCTACGGTGAGAACCTGCCCCTTTTTTTTAGGGCTGAACCATTCGCTAAACCAAAGTTTTAGTCTTTTTAACCAGTTGCCCCTTTGAATTGGCTTTTTTAGCTGTTTCTTTTCTTTATTACCTTTAAACAGCGGCTGAACCATAAACCAAATAAACAGAAGGGTCACTGTGGAAACCGCAATAATCATTAGTAGCTGTTTTAATTCCTGGGACATGGGAGTTCTGGGGGGCCCCTGGTCCGGTGGAGGTGGTATTTGCATTATCGAGGGATATCCAGGTAAATTGCTTGAATCCTCAGAAATCCGATTTAGAGAGTCGTCACTAATGGGTTGCCATCTGCCGAACCAATTGACCATTGTATCCAATGCTTTTTTTATTAGTTGAGTGGGTAAAATAGCTTTGCCTATTGAAGCTAATAATCCTGTAAGAGTGATTATTGCCAGCAATAAGAGATAATAAAGTCCCTCGCCAGGTTGCGGCCGGCCTTGAGAAATAATTCCTTCGCCCAATAAAAAATCTTCCCTAAGAGCCCGTTGAATTAAAAATAATGAGGCTAATAGGATTAACGTAGCAAATCCCCAGGAGATAACTAACCCGATAAAAACAGTTTCACCAAGAGGAATAATAAATCCCATCAATAGAACGGTGAACCACAATATCCAAAGGATTCTATTTTTTAACCGTCTCATGATTGAAAGGGTCTTTTTAAGGTAAAATCCAAGACCTCTCAGCTTTTCCTTGATGGTTTTTACATCTTTATTTTTCAACATCCCATGAAAAAAATTTCGGAATAACCATGGGCGTCCACTGCTCTGGGTGAGACTCCAACTGACTAAAATAATCCCAAGCCAAATCTTTAAATCCAATGGAAGAGAACGGAAATCTCTGGGACCTGGACGTTCCACAAAAAATTTATGAATCAGATAAGCAGCTGCAAATAACAGAATTAAGAAGCGCAGCATGGCAGCTTCCTGAGGTTTGCTATGATGGTAATAGCGGCTCAGGGTCCAAAGAGCCAGGGTTGAGGAAACCAGGGACCAGCCAAGAGTTTCCCACCAGGGGATTAGAGATTGTAACCAAATAGACTGGATAAATAACATCAAATAAAGAGGAAATAGAATCCCGAAGAAAGCAGCCAATTTAGAATTCACGTTGAGCCCCTCTTTGGTTTGGCTGAACAATATAGCAGGGGATTCCCGGAATAGAAAGACCTCTCCTATGGGCCTGGTATCCTGAAATTATAAACAATTCGATATCTTTGCCCATTCGGTGCTGCTGTTGTATATAAATTAGTTCTTCCTGAAGCGGCGGCGGAGTTATCAGTATATATTTCGTTCCGTGAGGCCCTTGGCTTTCAGGCCGTTGAAAGAGTTCTTTAAGATTAATCCCCTTGGGATTTCCCTGGATCCCCGCAAGTTGATCTAATATGGCTGCAGAATGCTCCTGATCCAGACCTGGGGGAATCCAACAGTAATTTCTGCTGTCCTTCATATGGCGACCAGAACTTAACATAGACACGGACTGTTTTATTTCCAAATAATGCAGTGCCAGGGAGGCTGTTGTTTCCACCGCCTTTTCCAGTAGTTCATAACGGTGCGCCAAGGGATATTCTGCTTCCGAAAGATTTAATATCAGTTGAACTGGAAAATAGAGAGAGCAATCGTAGATATTACTGTATAGTTCTCCCATCCGTGCAGAGGCCTTCCAGTTAATACGTTTTAATTCATCGCCCGATTGATATTTACGTAGGGCCTGAAAGCTGGTCATATTTTCAAAAATTCGATTATGTACCGGTATTGAGCCGCCGGTAAGTCCTCTGGAGATGGCCAAATTTAAGGAAAAACTCTGAGGATATAGCACCACCTGTTGATCCATCTTCAATTGTTTTTTCCATTGAAAAAGCTGAAGGGGATCGTTGCCTCGAAGGGTAAAGGGGCCCCAGTCATATACTCCTCTCCGGTCTCCCACCAGGGAGAAGCTCAGTGTTTTTGTGCCCAGACCATTTAAACTCACCAATTGAATATTACTGTTTAAAAAGATTAATCCCGAGGCTCGAGCTTCAAGAGTGAAGGGCGGTATGGGAAGCAGGCTGCGGTTTTTTAGAGTCAATTCTAAGGTAAATGGTCTATGAAGACTGGCGAAGTGTTCTCTTGATTCCAGGTTTATATCAATACTTTTTACAATGATCCATCGAAAGAGCATGGCCAGTAACCTGTAGCACATTGCTCCGGATACCAATAGTCTGGGTAACCTTTGAGGAATAAATAAAAATGCCATTAACAGGGGAATAAAAATTATTATTTCCAAGAAAGGACTCAACCTACGGCCATTCAAGAGCTGTTCTCCCTTTCCATTTGCTCAAGAATGGAATGAATGATGTGTTCTTCCCGCAGGCCGTTCAGCAGTGCTTCGGTTCTGAGTTTGATTCTTTTTTGTAATACCGGCAGTGCAAGTTCTTTTAACAGATCGTAGGGATCAGCCTGCTCTCCGCGTATTAAATGTAGGGCCTGTATGCCCTTATATAAAGCGGAAGAAGCCCTGGGTGAGGCCCCCAATTCTAATCTGGAATCACTTCTGGTTAATTGAACCAACTGTAAAATCTTATCTTCAATTTCCTTGGTCAAAGGGTACTGGTTGACCATTGCCTTGATTTTTTTTAATTCCTCTACAGAGGATACTGCTTTAAGGGATTCCACAGGATGGCTTAGACCCTTCTGCTTTCCCATCAATGCCAATTCAGCTTCTTCGGGAGGATAACCCATGGAGAGGGTCATAAAAAAACGATCCTTCTGAGCCTCGGGTAATGGAAAGGTGCCTTCGAATTCCATGGGATTTTCAGTGGCGATTAAAAAGAAGGGATCGGGCAGTGACGCAGTACGGCCTTCCAGGGTGATTTCTCCAGATTCCATGGCCTCAAGTAGTGCCGATTGACTTCGGGGCGTTGCACGGTTTATTTCATCGGTAAGCAGCACGTGAGTCATTATCGGGCCTGCGTGAAATTTAAACTTTTTTAGGGCTGGCACATAAACCGACACACCTAAAATATCCGATGGCAGCAGATCGGGAGTACATTGGATTCTCATGAATTTGCCCCCCAAAGAAGCCGCCAAAGCCCTTGCTAATATAGTTTTTCCAACTCCTGGATTATCCTCAAGCAGCAGATGTCCGCCGCAAAGCAGGGTGGTTAAAAGTTTTTCCATCACTCTCTCTTTTCCCAGTATTACCTGGCCCATGGCTTCGGTCATTCGTTTGGCCCATTGCTCAACTTCCTTCAAGCCTTTCCTCCCCGGGGTATGCCCCTACATCCATCTTCGGCTGATTATAGCATATAATAAACCCGCGGAGTGTTCCTAGAGAGGTTTTCTTCTTTACTTTTATAAAGCTACTATCTATATTGGTGGGATAATAACTAATAAATTGAGTTGTAGAGGATATAATGGGAGATCAAAATAAGGACGAGATGAAGTTCCCTTCGGGGAAGGAACCAGATAAGAACGATTGGAAGAAATTTCTACCAGGAGGGGGCAAGGGAAAGGGACCCAAATTTTCATTGTGGTTTTTTTTATTAGCCTTGGGAGTTCTAGCGCTTCTGAATATGTTTTTTACAGCAGGCGCTGACAATACCATCGAATACAGTAAATTTAAGGAATTCATTGAAAGCGGTGTAATTAAATCTGTAAAAATGACTCCCGTTGAATATACGGGATATGTTTTCCGTAACGAGGATCTCCAAGGTCAGAGTTTTATTTCTCTGTTGACTGAAACTCAGAATACCGAAAGCCCAACCTTTTATAAAACCGTTCCCATTGCCGACCCCGGGCTGATACCTTTGATGGAAGAGAACGGGGTGGATTTTTTTGCTGTTAAAGAAAAAAACGGCTTTCTTTTAGAAATCATACTCTACTGGGTAGTTCCTATAATATTTTTTATAATTATTTGGCGGGTCATGATGAAGCGCATGGGCGGCGGCGGTGCCAATGTGATGAGTTTTGGTCAGAGCAGCAATAAGATTGTAGCGGAAAAGGATTTGAAGACACGCTTTCGCGATGTGGCAGGCTGTGAAGAGTCCAAAGAAGAGCTCATAGAGGTGGTGGACTTTTTAAAAAATTCAGAAAAGTATATGCGTATCGGTGGAAAAATCCCCAAGGGCGTTTTACTTGTCGGTCCACCTGGAACCGGAAAAACCTTGATGGCCCGTGCTGTGGCCGGAGAAGCCGGTGTTACCTTTTTTAAGATGAGTGGTGCAGAATTTGTGGAGATGTTTGTTGGGGTTGGTGCCTCAAGAGTTAGAGACCTTTTTAAACAGGCTCGAGAGAAATCACCCTGTATTATATTTATAGATGAGTTGGATGCCATAGGAAAAAGCCGAGCAGGAAATATGTCCAGCAACGACGAACGGGAACAGACTTTGAATCAACTTCTTGTTGAGATGGACGGATTCGATTCTACCACAGGAGTAATTCTTATAGCCGCAACCAATAGACCTGAGGTTTTGGATTCTGCACTGCTAAGACCTGGACGGTTTGATCGGCAGGTATTGGTGGACAAACCCGATTTATTAGGCCGAGAAGCTATTTTGAAAATACACAGTGTCAATGTTAAGTTGGATGAAACGGTAGATTTAAAACAAATCGCCAAGGCTACTCCAGGCTTTGTCGGTGCTGATTTGGCAAATATAGTAAATGAGGCTGCTTTACTGGCCGTCAGAGCTGGTAGAATGAAGGTTGCCTGCCTTGATTTTGATGAAGCCATAGAAAAGACAATGGCGGGTCTAGAAAAGAAAAACAGGCTGATCAATCCCCGAGAAAGGGAAATCGTTGCCTATCATGAAACTGGACATGCCATGGTGGCAGCTTTTACTCCAGATTCCGATGCTGTTCACAAAATATCCATTGTTCCCCGAGGAATGGGCGCATTGGGCTACACCTTGCAAACCCCCACAGAAGACCGATTTCTAATGACAGAAGGCGAACTCCTAGGGCGAATTGATGTGCTCCTGGGAGGCCGGGCTGCAGAACAGATCATATATAATAAGATTTCCACCGGTGCCGCCAACGATATTATGAGGGCCAGTGATATTGCCCGGAGCATAATCACCGAATACGGAATGAGTGAACGATTCCGTAATGTTACATTAACCCAGCGAAGAAGCCAGTTCCTTGACGGCGGTATGATGTCACGGGAATATTCCGACGAAACCCAGCAGTACGTAGATTCCGAGATCGCACGTATTATAGATGCTCGATACCAGATTGTTTTGGAACTTTTGAAAAAACATAAGGATTCTCTCTGTCGAATTACTGATTTGCTTATGGATCAGGAAATTCTTTCCGCCGAAGATTTTATGAAATCATTAAAAGAGGATGAAGACGGGGTGGCAGAGTTGGCATCTCGAAAAGTCAGAGATCTTAAACCATCTGATAACGCTGTAGAAAAAGGTAAAAAACGTAACGATGAGATCATAGCTCGTAATAAGGCTCGTATGAAAAAAGAGGAAGCTCAGAGAAAGAAGGAAGAGGCAGAAGAAAAAAAGGCCCAGGAAAACCCGGGGCCGGGAAATGTTGTCAGACCTCCTGGGCAGAAGTAATGAAAATATTTAGGCTGTATCATAGAAATATGATGCAGCCTTTTTTTTTAATGATCATCAGAGAAATATTCCTGCAGAAGAAAATATTAAAAAAAAAGAATAGAAGGGATGTCAAT
>JAQICO010000451.1 GCA_027858495.1 Spirochaetaceae bacterium | reverse complement strand
CAATGGTTATTCCTGTTTTGATTGTGTCCTGATTTACAGGTTCAGAAAAGTCTAGGTGGATTTCATTGTTTTTTTCCCAGTTTGAAATGGTCATGTAATCTGTGTAATTGGGTATTGTTGATACCTGGGTTCCAAAGCCAGTCAGTTCCGGCAGGACGGTATCTCCTCCAAGGGTAATTCTATGATCCTGCTGGGAAGCCAGATTGTTGTTGTTCAAGTCCGACAGAGTGGTTTTTATGGCTAAAGTGTATTCTGTGTTATATTCAAAGGGCTCTAATGGGGAAAAGGTAAACAGAGTCCAATTCTCGTCCCAACTCCAGTTTCCCTGGATGTTTGGTGAGAAATCTGCGCTATTTAAAAAGGATGTCACATTTATGGATTCATTGAAATTAACTACAACAGGTTGGTAGCGGTCAAGGAAAAGGGCTAAATATTCAGGTTCTAGGGAAGTGATTTGAGGTCGTATTCTATCATCGCTACTGCAAAATTTAAATTCCAATGGCTTTTCAAGAGAATTACCGTATTCATCTTCAGCATCGGTAGATAATAGACATTCGTATTGAGTATATACCTGAAAGCCCATTTCCGGGAAAAACCGCAGAGTCTTGCTGTTAAACCAAAGAAAGTCTCCTGATATTTCTTCCCCGTTGGCGGTTAACGAGAAGGCCTTTTCGGTTTTTACTTTATCGGGTTTTTGTACAAAAGAGATGGACACATAATTATATTCCAGGATATTTTCTACTAGTTCCGTATTGGGCGTGTACTCATCTATTTCTAAGTGACCAATATTCAGGATGTTTTCGCAGCCTAAAATAATGAATAATATAAATAATACTAGGTAATGATTTTTCATGGCTCTAGTCCCGTATGGAAATCTAAAATAAAGTCATCTTGCAAATATGCTCCAGTTTCAGTTGTTGTCGAATTATTACCCCCTGATACTAACAATCGATAATTGCTTCTATCAATGGTCAGATCTTGAGAATATTGAAATCCGTCGAATTGAAGATGCAGGGTCGAAGAGTCTTCCCAACTGATATAGATGAGTTCCAATGAACCCAGGGTCGCGGGAAATATATCCTTCATTTGAATGTCATTCATAACAAATTGATACTGCTTTTCGGGATCATTGATCGGTTGAGAAAAATTTATGGTGAAGGTTATGAATTTTTCCTGAGCATTTTCGGTTATTTGTAAACCATTCTCCGGCGGCATTGTTACATTATCATAAATAATCCCATCGGAGGCAGATTCTATAGATAATATTTCTTGATAATATATGTTGGCACAATGTATATTCCAGCTTAATTCTTCTCTAAGAGGGTTTCCTGCGATGTCCTGTAAATCTTCGCTTAAGGTGATTCTATAGTTCTCCTGAGGGTTGAATATTTCATTGGGAAAGAGAATCACCTGTGAATTCGAAAGAATAATGATATCGAGGTTAATCTCAGGGGAACTATCTAAGGCATTTTCCAGGGTTGTCATATCGACATCTTCTGAAAAGTGGAGAAGCAGTTGATCTTGATAACTGATCTGTTCAATAGGGAGTGAGGTATCTATAAAACTACCAGAGTCCCGTTCATAACTGACCAGAGTAAGTTCTACATCGGCATCAAAGAAGGAATCCTGGTTTGTTAGAAAGTAAAAGGATTGAGATTCTCTTATATGTTGTCCATTTTTTGCTTGTAATTCTTCGTTGATTTTCCAGTTGTACCTTCTATTGGCAACCCATTTATCTTTTGGTGTTATAGTCACTATCGTGCTATCGTCATTCCACTCTATATTTAATTCAGTGCTTGGGGTAAGGCTGAATTGCTGATAAAAGCTTTCTTGATCAACTTCTTTATTAAAGCTTATCTCTATGGGGGTATATATATCTGTTATGCTTTCGGACTCCGGGGAAAAAACATCTACAAGCAGTGGAATTTCATCGGTTTCTACATAGAAATAATTACTTATTTTAACCGTATATTCCAGATCTCCTTGGGTGGATATCTCTCCGTTGAGGGTCAGTTTGTATTTCTCTCCCCATCTCCACCCGTCCAGGGGATAAAAACTAACCTGATTTTCATCCCATAAGAAATCTCCAATTACGCTATTACCATCTAGCTCCAGATTGAAAATCCCTTCTACCGAATCTCTTTCGGGTGTCGGTTCAATTTCGATACTGATACTTTGATCGTCTGAAATGATCTGATTTAATTGGCTGGGGTAAATGTTTATTTCTATTTCCTGAAGATCAACCATTTCACAGCTTATGAATAACAGCGAAATAACAATACCTGTAAGGATTTTAATAAACCTCAACTTTATCCCCCTCTCTTAACACTGGAGAAGGAGCATCAATAATAATGTCTCCAGGCTCAAGTCCTGAGATAACTGTAATGTTGTTTTCTCGTTGTTCTCCAAGTTCAATTTGCTGCAGCACCGTATGTTGATTACGAACTATAAAAACTTCTCCCTGAGATTCCTGTTTACGCAGGATTGCCGATTCAGGAATTTGTAGCAGTTGCTGTGGGGTATCGTATACAATATCCACCCGAGCAAACATTCCTGGACGAAATTCTCCCAGGGGGTTATTCAGTAGAACTTTGACCGTCAGGTTTCCCGATTGAGGATCAATCATTGGTGAAATATGTTCGATATGTCCTTCTATGGTGTTTTCTCCCAATGCATCTATCTTTACAAAGGCTTTTTGCCCCTCTTTTATTTTGTTGACATCGGATTCTTGAACTGGAAATACAACATATACCTTATCTGTATTGAAGATGGTTATAATCTTATCCCCTTCCTTAACTCTTTCTCCTTCTTCAAGGTAGGTGGCTCCTACAATTCCAGAAATAGGGGAACGGATATTCAGTTCATCCAGCAATTGACCTATGGAAGATAATTCTTGTTCTGCTGTAAAAACCATGGAATGGGCAACTTCAACCTTGGCTTGAACGCTGCGCGTGTTTAGATCAATCAATGCTTCCCGGAATTCTTCTTCTGTCTGAGGAACGATAAATCCATGGGCGATTAGATCTTCTCTTCTTAGGCCTATAAGCAAAATTTCCCGATTTTTTAGTGCTATATTGTAACTTGTTTTTGCGGATTGCAGATCATTGGCCAATTTTTCCAGGGTTTCCTGGGTAATTCCTCCAGCTTCATAGACTCGTTTTTTATCTTCAAAATCGCTTTCCTGGAGTAGTAATTCTGTATATTGCTGTTGTAATTCTAAAAGGTTTTTTTCTTCCTCAATAAATCGGGAATTCATTTGAAGTTGGCTATCCAGTAGATTCGATTCTGCTAATTGTAATTCCCTTTGGGCATTGTTTAATTGAGCGATTACTTTTTCATTTTGAATCTCTAGCTGTATATTGCTGAATTGGGCCAATAACTGGCCATTGTTTATGACATCGCCTTCTTCAACCATCCAACTATCCAAATGGCCCTCCACCGTTGCGGTTAAGTCCGCCTTGGTTTCGTAACTGACAGAGCCAAAACTATGAATCTTCGGGGTGATTTGTTGATAATCCAGTTCAATTCCCTTTACCGAATGGATATACACTTCTGGGTTGGGGTCGTTTCTGTTTTTACAGGAAAACAAAGCCATAATGATGGAAGAAAATATTATTAAGTACGATAATTTAGAATCCAGAATCACTGGTTATTTATCCCATGGTTAATCCTAATAGTTTTTCCAGTTCCCGGTCTGTTTTTTTTAAACTCACCAGGGCATCGA
>JAQICO010000146.1 GCA_027858495.1 Spirochaetaceae bacterium | reverse complement strand
ATCCTGTCCATCCTGTCCAACCTGTCCATCCTGACCATCCTGACCATCCTGACCATCCTGACCATCCTGTCCATCCTGTCCATCCTGTCCAACCTGTCCATCCTGTCCATCCTGACCATCCTGTCCATCCTGACCATCCTGACCATCCTGACCATCCTGACCATCCTGACCATCCTGACCATCCTGACCATCCTGTCTATCCTGTCTATCCTGTCTATCCTGTCCATCCTGTCTATCCTGTCTATCCTGTCTATCCTGTCTATCCTGTCTATCCACCAGCCTACAGAAATCTTTCTTTACAATTCCCCGCTTTGATCCTACTATGATCAAGTGCATCGTTTCCTAAAAATCGCCCCATTAGTATTTGCCACTATAGCCCTTTTCCTGGTGGTGTTAACTCTTCGTCTGATGTTTCTCAGCCCCTTTGTCTCTCCCCGGGAGGAGGATACCCTAAAGGAAAAATCCTTTCATTTTGCATTTTTCCTTCCTTCATCGCAGTATCCCTTTTTTCAAACTCTGAAGGAAGGAGCTTTAAATGCCACGGAAAATATGGACTGTTCCATCAGTTTTCACGACCTGGACAGCGACCCCCTGAGTTTGGATATGGTTCCCTATTCCGGGGTGGACGGCATTGGAATTTATGCCCCCGTGGACGATGAATATATTCGCAAGGCCCTGGGGCATATTGCCCAAGCGGGAATCCCCATCGTTCAGATTGAAAATGAGGTTCTCCGCGATGAGACCACCTTTTTTATCGGCACTAATAATTTTGAATCGGGCAAGGCCATTGGCTCCCTGGCGGAGGATGCCAAACTGGGGCTACTGAATATCGCCCTGATCTACAGCGATAAAAACCCCGGGTTCTTATCCGAGGGAAATTTGGTGGAGATGGGATTGGTTACAGTTCTCGGTCCCCGGTTGAATCATCTTATCACCGATCGTACTTCCAGCAACCCTCTGGATGGGGAACGCTTAACCTATGAATTGATGTTAGAGGCACCCTCCATTGATATCATCGTGCTGACCAATCCCATGGATACTCTGGTGACCGTGCAGGCAGTGATCGATTTGAACCTGGTAGGAGAAGTGCAGATCATCGGATTTGGCGATGATCCCACCATTATGGAATACATCGAAAAGGGATTACTCCTTGGAACCATCGTCCGGAATCCTCACCGTATCGGTTTTAGCGCCGTGATGGCCCTGCAGGAAATCAGCACCATGGGTTATACCTCGGCCTATGTGGATACGGGGTTATCGGTAATCAGCCCCAAAACGATAGGGAGGATCCATGATTAGACTCCCCATTAAGAATTCTCGGCGCTCCAAAATCCTCTATTAATTTTTTATATCCATGGGATTCACCTTTGTCTCCTTCGGTTTTATTTTTATGAATTCCCTGAAGATCCAGGAAATTGCCGATCAGCGTTTTGCCGATGAACAGTTCCTCCACGAGCTTTCCGTGCAGCTTCGAGATATTCAAGAGCCCTTAGAGGCCTATCTCAGCACCTTTTCCTCTTCCTCTCTCTCTCAATTGCTATTTGCTACCGAGACCCTGAGAGAGGCATTGCCCGATGAACGGCCCATCTACAACGACTTTTCCGAATTGATGAGACGGGATATCTATTTTCTTATGGATACCTACCTCCTGCGGGTGGATCTTCTGGTGGATCAGAAGAGGGGACGTAAGGTAAGCAGTTATACCCAGGGCTTTGAAGAGCTTTCTATTTTATATAATTATATTGTTGAGCGTATAGATGAGGTCAGTTTAAGGGGATTTCGAAATCAATTGGGAGAATACCGTAACTTTCTGGTGCTTTTTCGAAAGATGCAGATGTATAGCCTGCTGCTGATAATGCTGATAATGGCTCTGGCTTTTTCCATATTAATGAAAAATGTGAACACCATATCCAAGCCGCTTTTCGAATTGTCGGGCATGGCTGCACAAATATCCTCGGGGAACCTGGACCTGCCCGATATAAATACTCCATCGGTCAAGGAAATCAACCATGTTTCCATGGCCTTCAACGATATGAAAAAGAGCATTGCCCATTATATCGAAGAACTGAAAAAGCAGAAGAATATTGAGCAGCAGATCATGACTGAACGGGTACGGAACCTAAAGATGGAACAGCTACTCAAACGGATGGAACTATATACGATGCAGGCCCAGATGAATCCGCATTTTCTCTTTAATACCCTCAATACGGGAGTACAGCTGGCCATAGTGGAGAAGGCAGAAAAAACGGCTGATTTTATGGAGAATCTGGCTGCGCTGTTCCGTTATAACATCAGGGAGAAAAAATTCTTTGTATCCCTGCGCCATGAAGTGGAGGGAATGCAGTCCTATTTTAATATTCTTAAAATCCGCTTTCCCCATTCCCTCAGTTTAATAATGGATGTACAGGAGGAGCTGCTCGATCGTTACAGCGCTCCGGTGATGGTGCTTCAGCCTCTGGTAGAAAATTCCATACTCCATGCCTTTAAAGACCGGGAGAGGCTGGGAACGGTCACTCTGTCCATTCGTTATGAAAATCCCTTCCTGCGAATATCCGTCAAGGATGACGGTGTGGGTATTCCTGAAAAGACCGTTAAGGCTTTGCTTACTCCGCACACCCACGATTATCAACTCAGTTCCAAGGTCATGGGTTTGGAGAATGTAATACAACGATGTTACTTTTTCTATCCCGATGAACAGAATGTCATTGAAATTAACAGTAATAATGATTTGGGAACTGAAATTATCATCAATATCAATACTGAGGTAGAACCATGTATCGAGTTCTAATTGTTGACGATGAAGAACCCGTATTAGACAGCTTCCGCTTTATCTTTGAGAATTATGTGGAAGATTTCACTCTCTGTGGCTGTGGTCGAACGGGTAAAGAGGCCATACATCTGGTTGCGGAATTTGAACCTCATGTGGTTTTTATGGATATACAGATGCCCGGTACCGACGGTATCGAAACCATAAAAATCCTCCGTCCCCTCTATCCCCATACTCTATTTATACTGGCAACGGCCTATGAACGGTTTGACATTGCTAAAAAGGCCATTCAGCTGGGGGTTTTCAGCTATCTTGTTAAACCCCTGTCCAAGAACAAGATTTTGGAGGAACTGAAAAAGGTAAAAGTACATCTGGAAGATTTACAAAGCAGCAATAAGCACCAGGGTGAGGAATTTCTAGAGAACAGCCGGGATGAAATGCAAAAGGGTTTTTTAGAAGGGTTAATCTGGAAGAGTCCCACGGAAAAAGAATGGAGAGAATACCAGCGGCTTTTTGCTCTACAGAGCGACAGGGCTGTAATCTATATCCTCGGGGGATTAGCTCATCTGCAGCAGGAAAAACGCCAGGAAGTATACCAGGCAGTTTTTCAGAAAATCCAATACAAGTTTATATGTTTAAGTCCTGATATCGGGGTTAGACTGATGCTGTTTTTTCCAGAAGAACGTCCCTTGGGCGAGCTAGAACCCCAGATTCGTCGAATTTTGAAGGAATTTCAGACTTCTAACCCTCTGTTGGGCATAGGAGAGATACAGCTCTTTTCCGAATTTTCTTTATCCTTCTCTCAGGCCTATAGCCCCTTTTCCGATAACGGTGACCCGTCTAGAAATCAGAATGATTTGACTCAACGGATCGATTTAGTCCGCCGGATGGTCAAGTCTCAGGACAGCCGGGGAATTGAGCTTTTTAGGGAATATTGGGAGGATGTTTTTCACGGGTTCTCTTTGACCACTGCTCTTGGGAAGATGGTATCGTTGTTCACTCTTCTTTTCCAGGAACTGGAAGATTCTATTCTTATTAATAGCCGGCTCAATCTTGATCCCGCAGAGAAGATTATGGATTTTACTTCAGTGCAGAAATGGCAGAGCTGGTCCAATCAGGCTATTAGAGAATTTTATAATTTGCTGGAGCTTCAGCGGAACCGCAGTTATCCCAAGCCCCTTAAAAAAGCCCTTTCCTATATTGCGGAATTCTATGATCAACAGCTACAGCTTAGCGGTGTCGCCGAGGAGTGTAGTGTAAGCGGAAGTTATTTAAGCCGTCTTTTTTCCGAGCATATGGATATCACTTTTATCGATTATGTAAATCGTTATAGGGTGAATCAAGCGGTCTCTCTGCTAAAGGAAAAAAACATCTCCATTAAAGAAGCCGCCTATGAAGTGGGATACCAGGATCCCAATTATTTCAGCCGTATATTTCGAAAAATCATGGGGTTTTCCCCATCGGATCTAGAAAAAGGAGCTTCCCTATGATGAAACCTTCTATATTGATTGTAATGGCTCTGTTGCTCGTTTTATCAGGTTGTACTAAAAAAGAGCCCCAGCAGGATGATGTTCTTAGAATCGGATTTTCTGCAGCCCCAGAGATTTTTTTACAGGAACGCTGGGAAAGGGATATTAGAATCTTTACCAGCACCGCCAGAGATTTGGGCGCTGAGGTTATTCTTGCTAAATCTCCGGGGAATCCCTTGGACCAAAATGCCCAGATTCTTTTTTTGTTAAAACAGGATATCGATGTATTGGTGGTTATTCCTCAGGATAAAGAATTGATAGGCGGAATCGTTAAAAAGGTTATGGATAAACAAATCCCCGTACTGGCCTATGACCGCCCGGTTATGGGTGTGCCTATCACCGGCTATATATCCTTTGATAATCGTCAGGTGGGTAGGCTCATGGCTCAGGGACTGATCGGTGAAGTTCCCCAGGGTAACTATCTTATACTCAATGGATCGATCCATGACAATAACAGTTTTGAGGTAAATCAGGGGGTTCATGAAGAGCTGGATCCGCTGGTGGCTCAAGGGGATATTATTATTATCCGGGAAATCTGGCTGGATGAATGGAGTTACGATGAAGCCCTGGAAAAAATAGGCCAAGTGATGAGCGGCTCAGAAGTTATAGATGCTATTTCCGCTCCCAACGATAATATGGCACAGGCGGCCATTCGTCTCTTGGCGGAACAGCGTTTGGCCGGAGAAGTTCCCGTGGTGGGTCAGGATGCCGATTTGGGGGCCTGTCAAAGCATTGTGGAAGGTACCCAGCTTATGACCGTATATAAACCAATCTATAAATTGGCTGTACATGCTGCGGAGCTTGCTGTGGACATAGCCCTGGGGCAGCAGACGGAACCGGATAGCTTTCTGGATAACGGAAGCGGTGTAGACATTCCTTTCTATGTGGAGAGCCCTATTGCGGTATATAAAGATGACATGGATGAAGTGATCATCGCAGATGGTTTTCATTCTAAGGAAGATGTTTATCGCACCGGGTTAGTACAGAATTGATGACAAGAATGTACTTGTCGCTTAGAATTTTTCTAAGCTAATATCAAAAATAACCAGCATATACAAAATATATCCTGTTTCTCCTTTGAAAAAGCCGTGTTAAGATTTATTCAAACTTAACAAGGAGTTTACAATGAAAAAGTTAATTCATGTACTGCTGATGCTGCTTATGGCCGCATCCCTTTTCGCTAATGGTGGTGGAGAGACCACCGATGATGGAGGACTTTCTGTAGGTATCATTCTTCCAACTAAAGATGAACCAAGATGGATCCAAGACGAAACTCGATTTAAAGATGCTCTTGAAGCTGCTGGATACTCTGTAGAGATCCTTTTCAGCCAGGGTGACTCCGCAAGAGAAAGAGCCAACGTAGAAGCTCTTATTTCTAAGGGAATTGAAGTTCTAATAATCACTCCTCAAGATGGTGCCGCTGCAGCTGCCGCTGCCGATGAAGCCAACCGTGCCGGTGTAAAGGTTATTTCCTATGACCGTCTGATCACCAGCACAGAATCTATTGATTATTATGTGACCTTTGACAGCTTCTCCGTAGGTGCTGCATGGGGTCAATATCTACTAAGCAAGGCTGAAGGAATGGGAAATAACCTTTATCTTTATGCCGGTGCTGCCAGTGATAACAACGCATTTATCTTCTTCGACGGTGCATGGTCTGTTCTTCAGCCCGCTATCGCCGACGGAACCTTTGTAATTCAGAACTCCGATCAAGCTATCGCTTTAAGTGGAAAGGCTGAATTAACCAGAGCTGAGCTTGGTCAGATCATTGGTCAGGTTACAACTAACTGGGATTTCAACACCGCTAAGAGTCTAGCTGAAGCTAACTTAACTTCTGTTTCTGCAGATGCTAAGGGAACTGCCTTTATCTGTGCTCCCAACGACGGTACTGCACGTGCAATCGCCGACGCCTTTGGTGCTGACAACGAAATCGACACCTATTACATCACTGGTCAGGATGCTGAAAAAGCTTCTGTTCAGTACATCATCGACGGTAAACAGTCTATGACTGTATTCAAAGACACCAGAACTCTGGTTGCTGATGCTTTGAAAGCTGCTCTTACCTTCCTAGAAGGCAAGACTCCTGTAGCTACCGGTTCTTACAACAACGGTGCTGCTGACATTCCTGCCATGCAGTCTGAAGTAATCACCGTAACTGCTGATAATGTAAAAGCTGTTCTTATCGACAGTGGATACTACCCAGCCAGTGACTTCACCGGTCTCTAGGGACTGGTCTTGGCTAGTAGTCTAGCATTGTAATGTTATGGGGCGATGGTTTACTGTCGCCCCTTTTTAACTAAAAATGAAATTAGCTTCATGGAAAAAGCAAAAACTTTAACAAATGATGCTTAATTATTGGACACATCCATTCCAATACGTCATAATTGAATTGAGAATGCCCAAGGGCATAAAACAGGTAAGGTGGGTAATGGAACAACAGAATATCCTTGAAATGAAAGGTATCACCAAGCTGTTCCCCGGTGTAAAAGCATTGGATGAGGTTGCATTCGGTGTAAAAGAGGGTGAAATCCATTGTCTTGTTGGTGAAAACGGGGCGGGGAAATCCACCCTTATGAAGGTTCTAAGCGGGGTGTATCCCCATGGAACCTACGATGGTGACATTGTATACCAGGGGAAAGTACAGGAATTTAAAAATATTAGCGACAGTGAAAGTGCTGGTATTGCTATTATTTATCAGGAATTAGCTCTTATTCCGGAGCTTACAATTTATGAAAACATTTTCCTGGGTCATGAAATACATAGATACGGCTTGATCGATTGGAATGAAACTATAAAAAAAGCCACTGAAGTACTAAAAAAAGTGGGATTAAAGATTAATCCCGATGTGAAGATAAAAGATATAGGCGTGGGTAAACAGCAGTTGGTAGAAATAGCCAAGGCGTTGAGTAAGAATGTTAAGCTTCTGATTCTCGATGAACCCACAGCTGCGTTAAATGAAGATGACTGTGATAACCTTTTAAGCTTGATTGAAGATCTGAAAAAACAGGGAGTAACCTGTATCATGATCAGCCATAAGCTGAAAGAGGTTATACGTATTTCAGATACGGTTACCGTTCTTAGAGATGGGCAGACCATCTGCACCTTGGATGCTGGCAAAGGTGAAGTTTCCGACAATATTTTGGTAAAAAATATGGTCGGGCGTTCTATCGATAATGTCTTTCCGCCCAGAGATCACGTGGTGGGTAATGACGTTGTCCTGGAAATTCAGAATTGGACCGCAGAAAAAAGCGGCGTTGAAAAAAAGGTTCTCAACAATATGAATCTCACTCTGAATAAAGGTGAAATTATTGGACTTGCAGGGCTTATGGGAGCTGGGCGTACGGAACTGGCCCGAAGTCTATTTGGTAATCCCGATAAATTTTCTCTCCAGGGGACATTGATTCTAAATGGAGAAACCTGCAGTTTTAGCCATCCGGAGGAAGCCATAAAGGCTGGTATAGCCTATGTCTCCGAGGATAGGAAGGGCAATGGTCTTATTATGATGGAAGATATTAAAAAGAATATTTCCATGGCCAATCTCAATGAACTGGAAAAGGGTTTTGTTATCGATGAGAATGCCGAAGTAAAAGTCGGTAATGAATACGCTAAATCTCTTGGGATTAAAACTCCCAGTATTGAACAGAAGGTTCAAAAACTTTCTGGAGGAAATCAGCAAAAGGTTTCCCTGGCGAAATGGCTCTATGTCAAACCATTGGTGCTGATTCTCGATGAACCCACCAGGGGTATCGATGTAGGTGCCAAATATGAGATCTATACCTTGATGAACAAACTGGTTACCCAGGGTATGTCCATAATTATGATCTCTTCCGAGTTACCTGAGGTATTGGGAATGAGCGATCGTGTATATGTGGTTGCTGAGGGTAAAATAACAGGGGAGCTGCCCATAGCCGAGGCTACCCAAGAAAAAGTAATGCTTTTAGCTACAAATTAAGGAGATTATCATGTCTTTTTTGGCGGATCTTAAGAAAGAAGTAAACAAACATATCCGGGACTTGGGTATGCTAATTGCTCTGGTTGTCATTTTTGTTTATTTTGGTTTTGCTACCAAAGGGAATTTCATTTCAGTTTACAATTTGAGTAATCTGATTACACAGACAGGTTTTATTGCAGTTATCGCTGCAGGTATGACGTTGGTAATCGTTATTCGTCATATAGACCTTTCGGTGGGTTTTCTTTCGGGTTTTATGGGAGCTGTTGCAGCCCATGCTCTCGAGTTTTGGCATTTACCCGTTATCGTGGTTATTCCAATGATTCTGATCTTTGGTGCTATCGCTGGTTTGCTTACAGCCTTCCCTGTGGCAAAGCTGGGTATTCCTGCTTTTGTTGCCTCTCTGGCGGGATGGCTGATATATCGTGGTGCCTTGATGTTAGCCACAATGAAAACCGGTACGATCATTATAAATAATGATACATTCAATGCTATCGGTGGTGCTGCCATGCCAGACCTTTTGGGTTGGCTGAATATTCTACCACATAATCATAAGCTAACTCTGTTAATAGGGGCGTTAGCTGTGGTGTTCATTATCCTCGGTGCGGTAAAAAGCCGAAGAAAAAAGGTTGAATATGGCTTTGAAGTACCTCCTAAAAGTATTTTTATCATGACTAATTTTTTCATCGGTGCAGTAATTGCCTTGGTAGCTTGGATTTTATCTCAGAAAAATCAGGGAATGACTTGGACATTGTTAATTGTAATAATCGTTACTATTATTTATCATTTTGTCACTACAAAAACAGTCTTAGGTCGGCATATCTTTGCGGTTGGTGGTAACCCGGAAGCGGCGGAACTCAGCGGTATCAACGTAGAGAAGATTACCTTTATCGTATTCTCATCCAACGGATTACTGGCAGCTCTATCGGGTATGCTCTATGCCGCACGATTGCATTCTGCAACACCCACAGCGGGGACCATGCTAGAGCTGGATGTAATTGCCGCTTCTTTTATAGGTGGTGTGTCAGCTGCCGGTGGGGTGGGTTCTGTAATCGGATCATTGATCGGTGCCTTTGTTTATACCTCATTAACTAATGGTATGCTTCAGATGCAGGTGGATGTATCTATCCAATATATCATTAGAGGTGCTGTATTGGTGGCTGCGGTTATTTTTGATGTGGCTACTCGAAAGAGCGGTCAAGCTAAATAGAACCTTTTTTATCCTTCTGTTAATATAAAGGGCTGAGGCTGTTTGGGAAACTGAACAGCCTCTTTTTTTAGCCTAAGAAATCAATGAACAATATCAAAAATTTTGTAAATCTCTTCTGTGGTCTTCTTACGGATTTCCAGATGTTACACATGACCAAAGCTTGGACCTCTCCGGAGTTCGTCTTCAAGTTGTTTCAAGGATTCTTCCGGCCCCTGGGCCTCCAGTTCCACCGATCCGTCAAAACAATTGCGTACCCAACCGGTTAATCCAAATCGGCGTGCAGTCCGCTGGGTGAAATAGCGGAATCCCACCCCCTGAACACGGCCGCTAACCCGAAAGTACAGGGTCATCATCCTGGAGGGGTTCCAAAAAAGACCACCGTGGAAAGAATATTTCGGGCTGGTCCTGAACCGTGTTCATCCTGGTAGACATTATAGTCACGGTTAATACTGTGGGCTTTTTTATCAATGGGGTCTAGTATATAAAGCTCATCACCTTCAAAGCCGTAGATAACCACACAATGACCGTAAATCTTTTCATACATTACCGTGGCAATCACTGGATGACCCTGACGTATGTGCTCTTTAATTAACTCTATATCTGCCGGTTCAGAGCCATAGTTTTTGTATTCCATATCGGAAATGAGATCCAGCTGTTTCATGGCTCCGAAAATCAGATTGGTATTACCAATACTTTGGCCGTTCCACCAGCCCGGTGCATAGCCGTTATTTTCTGCAAGCCAATGGTTTAACTGACCTGGATCGGTATCCAGTCCGTAATAGGCCATAACCATAGCACTGGATGCCAAGGAACAGCCATTGAGATTGATCCGAACCCATTCTGGGGAATCCTCTCCATAGGTATCTCCTCCCCAAGGCCATTCGAGCCCTTGACCAAAATAGGGGACATCCAGCCAGACAGCTTCTTCCTGGGCAAAAAGCATTACTGAGGAAATACAGAATATCATTAGCATGAGCTTTTTCAAGGCTTTCTCCTAGAATTGACTGTCATCAATGGAATTCAGCCAGTTTTCACAATCTACTATTATATCTCCCAAAAGGTCATGCTGGAAGGGGGTTTTTAAACCAGCCTGGGTTATCAATCCCACAAAGGAGTCTTTGCCGCCCTGGGAGCAGAGTTTCAAATAGCTCTGCCATGCCTGCTCTCTATTTTGATTTATCCAATGCCAGTATTGCAGGGCACAACTCTGGGCCAGGGTGTAATCGATATAATAAAAGGGGTTTTGATAGATATGGGACTGCCGCTGCCAGAACCCTCCCTTTTCCAAATAATCTATGCCTCCGTAGTCTATCCAGGGGTTATATTTTTTTTCGGTTTGTTTCCACAGTCTGTGGCGGTCAGCCGGACTTGCCAGGGGATTTTGGTAAACCAGATGCTGAAATTCATCCACCGTAACTCCGTAGGGAATAAATTGCAGGGCGTCACTTAGATGGGCATAGCGATACTTTTCAGCATCCGCTTCAAAAAAGAGATCCATCCAGGGCCAGGTAAAGAAATCCATACTCATCGAATGAACTTCGCAGGCTTCGTAGGTGGGCCATAGGTAATCCATGGGTTTTAAATCAAAGCTGGAATAAACTTGAAAGGCATGACCGGCTTCGTGGGTCAGTACACCCACATCCCTGGAAGTTCCGTTAAAGTTGGAAAAAATAAAGGGCATTTTATAATCCGGCAGGGCGGTACAATAGCCTCCCCCGGCCTTGTTCTTTCTGGCTTCCAGATCCAGCAATTCAGCTTTTTTCATGAAGGTGAAAAAAGCGTGGGTTTCCGGGGACAGCTCTTGATACATCCGCGAGGCCTGAGCCACCATCCAGTCTTTATCCCCCTTGGGTTTGGCATTTCCTGAGGGAAAGCGGAAGGGTTTATCCCAGTACATCCCTTTTTCCAAACCCAGACGCTTCCATTGTCGCTGGTATAGTTTGTCAGCCAGGGGAACCAGGTGCTTATAGACCGATGCCCGGAAGGTTGCAACTTCTGCAGGACCATAATCGCTGCGCATCATACGTTTGTATCCCAGGGGGATAAAGTTATCATATCCCAGCTTTTGGGCCATGTGGTGGCGAACCTTAACCAGTTCATGATAAATACGGTCCAGGTCTTCTCCATTTTCCTGGAAAAATGAAAACCGTGCCTCCAGGGCTTCTTTGCGGATATTCCGGTCCCGGGATTCTTCAAAGGGGGTTAATTGGGATAAATTACGTTTTTCTCCCTGAAACTCAATGGAAGCCGAGGCCATGAGTTTTACATACTCAGAGCTTAAACGATTCTCTTCCTGAACCTGAGGAACAATTTCAGAAGAGAAAGATTGTATTTTCATTTCTGCCAGTCGAAAGAACTGTGGTCCAAGCCTTTCTTCCAGGGCTTTCCGTTGGTCTGACTTAAGTAGCAAAGAAGCCAATTGAGTCTCCCATTCTTCCATTTGGGGGGTGGATTTATCAAAGAATTCCTTTTCAGCACAGAAGGATTTATTGCTGCTGTCCTGGGTATAGTGAATGGATGCCAGGGATTCCTTTGTGTAAAACCGGCTGCGTAGTTGGTCGGCTTTATCTAAATTCTCCATTAGCTTAATAAGGCTATCGGATTTTAGCTGCTCAAAAATATGGGAAAATTCCCCTTGGAATTCCTCCATGTCCGGTCGGGTGTAGGGCAGTTTGGAAAACTTCATGTGGACTCCTAAAATGTTACATCTCTCAGATATGGAATTGCTCAATCTATAAAGGTTCCACATACAATCCATTTTATCTCAGCGGGAGGATTGATTCAACAATAAGTCATAATCCTTGGACCAAGAATTCCAACGGGCTTAATAAACTCTCCTTAGGAGTTATATTAAAGCGTTTTATTAACTCCTCTGGAGCTCCGGGGACCACCCAGGAGTTACCTGCTAGTTCCAACATATCTATATCGTTCCAGTCGTTGCCCAGGGCAATGGTTTTATCCAGTGGATAATCTATGCTGCGGCATAAAAAGGATAATGCGCCACCCTTATTCCCCTGGGGAGGAAAAATTTCCAGCCATGGGGTTCGGTGATCCATGGGACTGGTGGTTTGGATCATACTAATGGGTAATTCCATGGTTTTAAGTTTTTCCATTAAAGCTAAACGATCTTTATGCTTTTTCAGAATGATTAGAAACTGGCTGGTCTTTTCTGGGGGACTATGCAATCTCCATGATTTATATTTTTCCATTCGTCTGAAATAGTCCGGCGGAGCCTTGGAGCTGAATACCGGCCAATGATAATGATTCTCCGGGAGCTGCGGTTGTATGAAATAGTCATAGTGCTCCAAATCAAGGATGGATTTTACGGCACGTTGTTGTTGATCTTCAAAATATAGCTGACGTAGTATATGGCCTATGGGCCATGGAATTATTCCAGCTCCTGAGGAATAACAGATATACTCAAAACCGTCCTCCTCTTTTATTACCTTGCGTAGGGACCACAGATTACGTCCAGTTATCAAAACAGGTATATGCCCCTTTTTTCGAACTTTTAATAATGCCTTGCGTTCTGAGGGAATTAATCCTTGATCATTCAGTCTCAGTGTTCCGTCAAGATCTAGAGCCAACAACATTACTTTACTCCATTGAAGATCATCATAGGGCTTGTTGGGATTTCTCGAAAGTTTTGTTACGAAAGTAAAGCAGGATATCCACAGAAACCATTATGGTATTAAGAATATATAAAATGATAACCAGGTCGTTTAGGTAAAAAAGTTTATGGAGTAATCCGGCAATGTAACCAGTGAGGATGATAAAAAGAAAACCAAGGCTCTTTCCCGATGTACTACAACTATTCCATGATCGGTAAATAGAGAAGGGCCACGCCGCTCCGAAGCAGAGTAGCATAATAATTTCAAAGGGACTCATAATTTCTCCCAATTAGATTTTTCCAATTCAGAATATATTTAATGGTTCTGTAGATAAATCATAACATTTTTATATTTCATGGGGAATGCTAACTTTTACCTAGGCTTTTCCGACATTAATTCCTTGCATTAATAGGAGAGGAGCTCATCAGAAAGCTGTAAAAATGACATATACGTAACATCAGGGGGTTCGCGGCTACGATTAAGTAGCTTTATGCATATCCTTCATAACTCTACTTGAGGCTTTCCCATAGTTAGAGTATTTGGCATGAATATTGTTGTACGTAATATATCAACAAAATTAACGGAAAAGTAACAATTTCCCTAATGTAATGAAGGAGCTATCATGTTACATTTTAGTAAACAAAAGGCCCTGGTTTTGATGCTGCTGGGACTTTCTGTAATGGTTTTTGCCAGCGATACGGATATGGAAACTTTATCGGTTGGATTGGATACCGTTTGGGTTTTAATGGCAGCTTTCCTGGTCTTTTTTATGCAAGCAGGTTTTGGAATGGTAGAGGCCGGATTCATCCGTGCAAAAAATACTACCAATATTCTGACTAAGAACTTTTTGGATTTTTGTATGGCCTCTTTGGGCTATTTTTTCTTCGGTTACGCCATTATGTTTGGAAAGGGCAATGGTTTTGCCGGGTTTTCCGGATGGTTTTTACAGGGTGCAGAAAATCCTTCGGGAGTTCCTCTGGCGGCCTTTTGGTTATTTCAGGCCGCCTTTACCGGTGCCGCAGCAACCATCGTAGCTGGTGGTATGGCTGAGCGAATGAAATTTACAGCCTATATGGTGTATTCTTTCCTTATCTCCGCCTTTGTTTATCCCATAGTTGGACACTGGGTGTGGAGCGGAGAAGGGTGGCTTGCTATCCGCAATTTTGCGGACTTTGCAGGTTCCGGTGTTGTGCATACCACCGGTGGTGTGGCAGCGTTAATTGGTACAATTTTACTAAAACCCCGTACCGGCAAGTATAGACCCGACGGTTCCGTAAAATTCATGGCTGGTCATAATATTCCCTTGGCGTCCCTGGGTGTTTTTATCCTTTGGTGTGGCTGGTTTGGTTTCAATCCAGGTTCCACCTTGGGCGTTGGTGATGGTTCAGCAATCGCTCTAATAGCTATGAATACCAGTCTTGCGGCAGCTTCAGGCGGTATTGTGGCGATCATGTTTGTTTGGTTATGGCTTGGTAAGCCTGATTTGGCCATGGGACTTAATGGTGCCTTGGCTGGTTTAGTTGCTGTAACCGCTCCTTGTGCATTTATTGACCCTTGGGCAGCCATAGTAATTGGAGCTGTTGGTGGTATACTGGTTGTATTGGCTACCCTGGCTCTGAATAAACTGAAAATTGACGATCCAGTGGGAGCCTTCCCCGTACATGGCGTAAACGGTATTTGGGGAGTCATATCGGTAGGGCTTTTTGGTAAGTCTTCCCTTGGCCTTAATACCTGCGGTCTTTTTATCAAAGGTGGTTCCTTTGCACAACTGGGTACCCAGCTATTAAAAATTGTCGCCATTGTGGCATTCGTAGCAGTGGTTATGGGAATTATCTTTAAACTTATCGACCTGACCATCGGTCTAAGAGTATCCAAGGAAGAGGAATATCGAGGATTGGATATTGGCGAACACGGATTGGAATCCTATGCAGGTTTCCAAATTATTGAATAGGGAGGACTATCATTGAAGATTCTCAACCAACTCTTCCAAAGTAAGAACCCCCTGTTCCATTTGAAGCTTAAAATTATCTATCCCACTTTCCATATTCTTTTCGAGCTCTTCCATGGTGGAATCATCGCCGGTTAATAGATCATGAAGTTCTCTTAGATTATTATTTAGTTTCTTTAATTCTACTGAATGAAATCCGCCATCTCCCCTCAATTTTTCTAAATCCGGGTGTACTATGGCTGGTAAATCTTCCGGTATATTATGCCCTTTGCAGGAATAAAAAAACAAAGAAGTCATTATCCATAATACAATTCCCCAGGGAAGTATACTTTTCATAGAGTAATTCTAATCTATTCAAATCAATCAGGCAATCGTTTTGGATTTTTCCCTTGAACAACCCTTGGGGGAATAGCTTTCCTGGGATATTTTATTTCAGAGCATGGTGGATTTAGTCACAAAAGTATGTGATCGGGAAAGTTCCCTAAGTAAAACCATTCTGCCTTTCTTTACAAATGAAAAAAGCGGTGAAATTTAGATTTCCTAAATTTAGTGGAATACAGATAAAGAAGCAGAAGAGCGGTTGGAACCACCGCACTTATTACAATGAGTGACCAGCCATAGGACACCGCTGCTCTAAGAGCCCAGAATAAAATTGCATCTACGGCCAGGCAGAGCAATCCTGTTCCAAGCAAAATAGCTGCGGCCAATAGGTTTCCCTTCTTAAATTTTGCCACACTTAAAATACCCTGGGTTAATAGCCAGGATGAGCCAAAAATAGGAAGAGCAATGGTTATACTCCAGGGATTGGTTAATCCGGTGACAAGGTTTAAAAAGAAACAGAGAAGAATTAATATGACATGGCTAAGCAGGTTGATCAGCCATCCTCTTTTAGGAAAAAATAATGTAACAAGGGTAATCATTAAAATACCTGCAAGGGCGATAATAACAAAGGAGGACCAGGTGGTTGAACGGTTGATAAATAAATCGATAGCCCAGGAAAAAAACATGGGGATAAGAAATACAATGATAGAGATTCCCCGGGCCAGACGTAGTTTTTCTCTCAGGTTCATGGGAGCAACAGATGCTGAAGGCGAGGCTTTATCCGGATAGTGTCTTTCGGGATGGTCAAGCTTTTGCAGATGCTGTATGGGAGCTTGACAAAGGGGGCAGTGACGTGTTTCATCTTCTACTTCTACTCCGCATTGTGAACAATAGGCCATTGGTTAACTCCTTGGTGAATCTAAATCTATCCATGGTACCGGTTTTTCCGGATCATCCTGCCAAATGTTGCTGTCTATTTTAACAGCTATACCCATTTTAATCAGCTTTCTAAAAAAGTTTCTCTCAACCAATGACCGGCGGGAGATTCTTCCAAAGGTTATGGTCATTTTACCAGCCAGGCTGATTACTCCCATCTTTACTCGGGTGGTCCCTTCTGGGGGATTGGGAACAAATTCTATGGAATGTATATGCTGCTGTATCTTTGCTGGGAATTTTAAATTTCCCAGATTAGATAGAACTGTCGAGTAGGCTGATTCTCCAAAATATTTATAAATACCGGGAATAATCATATCTTTAATCCAGCTTGGAATAAGCCTGACGGCCAGAGTTTTTTCGCTTCGAATGTTCCTACTGATCTGCTGTTTTAGTACCTTGGTATTTATTTGACTGGCCATAAAATGGCCTACCTGATTACAAATCTCCTGAAAGGTATATCTTCCCATACGGGGATCGATGGAAGGGTTCAGGCTTAAAAAAAAGTTTCTCATGGTTATGGAAGGGAAAAAGGGTCTTAGGTTTATAGGGAGGCATACGCGTATAGGCCCGGCTCGGCGCCGCTGTTTCTTGGGAGGTAATGAAAAAAGATGATCCTGTAATACCTCAATGATGACACTGGTTAAAAAACCGGTGATGGATAGTCCATATTTTTTTGCAAGGGTTTTTAATTGATCCACATCCACTAAACCAGTGGTTACATGGTAAATGCCCCTTTTTTCCGGTTTATCTTGAATCTTGAAGGCTTTGCTTTCATTTGGGGGGTGAGGCAAGCCCTTTTCATAATAACGGTGAAAGGCGTCTTCTCCTTCTTCAGGGTCCACTGGATCATTGGGATTGATGATCCCTTCAAAGGGTTGGTCCAATCCCTCTCGAAGTCTTAAATATTCAGCGAGAAGGGTTTCGAAATATAGCAAAGCCCCTGTTCCATCGGTTAAAATATGAGAAAATTCCACGGATATTTTATATTTGAATGCCCGAACTCTAAAGGGAAAACGTCCGCGTTGTCGAATGGCCATTTTCATACAGGGATAACGGGAGTCCTTTTCCACCTTGGGAAAACTCTGCTGGGGTATGAAAAAATACCAAAAAGCTCCACGCTGCAGATGCACATGATAATAGGGGAAACGAGGAACCAAGGCCTCCAAGGCCTGTTGAAGAAGATTTGCTTTTACCACTCTTTTTAAGCGGGCAGAGATGCGGAAGAGTGTTGTATTCTTTGAAGAAACTAGAGAAGGATATAACTTGCCTGCATTATCCAGTTTGGTCCAATTGTCCCCCTGGGATGATTGTTTTTCCATGATGTTTCTTCACTATACTCACGGACCTAGTCCTGGGCAAGCATTTATTCTTTTAGCACAGGTAGCAATATGGAAAAGGTGGTTCCTCTATCAAGCTTGGAATCCAACAAGATATGGCCCTGATGCTGAACCACAATTCCATAAACCTGAGATAGCCCTAAACCGCTACCCTTTCCAATATCTTTGGTGGTGAAAAAGGGCTCAAAAATGGAATCGTTCATTTCTTTATCCATGCCGGTACCCTGATCTTTAACGGCGATCTCTATGAATTCTCCAAGTACGGGAGATTCACAGATGCTGCATTTTTGTGATTCTTTAAAAAAGCGGTTTCGTAGAATTACCTTAATTTCTCCGCCCTTGGCCATGGAATCCCTGGAATTCATTATAAGATTTACCAGTATTTGTTCTATTTGAATTTTATCCGCCTTAAAAGTACTTCCGTCGAATTTTGAACATTTAAAGGTAATTTTATAGTTTTCTGTTATACCGCTACGGATTATGTTTAAACTGTCGCTTATGCATTCTTTAAGGTTTAATTTTTTTACCTTCCGGATGGATTTTCTTGAATAGTCCATAATTTTCTGGACCAGATCTGCGGCTCTTTCTCCTGACTGTCGGATGGTTTTTATATGATCCCGCTGAGCTTGGGTTAAGGAATTATCCAGATTTAGAATTTCAGCAGTACCCAGAACCCCGGTGAGAATATTATTAAAATCATGGGCAATCCCGGCGGAAAACTGTCCCATGGCTGCTAAACGTTCCTGCTGTACCAATTCTTCCTGGGCAATGGTCAACTCTTCCATGGTTTTGTTTAATTCCAAGTTTCTCAGCTGTATTTTTTCTTCATATCTTTTTTGTTCTGTGATATCCTGGGCTGCTCCAATGGTTCTAATAACCCGGGTTTTTTCTTTATTCCACTCGGGAAAACCCCTGTCCCTGATCCATTTTATTTCTCCGGATTTACAGATAAATCTAGCTTCAGTGGTGACGATTTCTCCTTGAAAAATCTTTTGGGTACGCTCTTTCATTTTTGGCCGGTCTTCGGGGAAAAAACAATCAATAATGTTGCCGTTCCTCCAAATATCATTAGGATCGTATCCGGTGATTCTTTCAAAGCTGCCAAAATTCCATTCCGGTTCAATGGTCCCATCTTCATTGATTAATAGAGAGTAGGAATAATCCGAGGAGAGAGAGGATATACGTTGGTATCTATTTTCACTGTTTAGAAGGGTCTCTTCGGCTAATTTCCTATCGGTAATATCCCTTCCAAGCCCCAATATCTCGTGGATATTTCCTTGCTCGTCCAGCAGGGCTTTATCCACCCAGGAAAACCAACGCCAGCCCCGGGCAGTCAATACCCGTTGTTCCAGATAACAGGTATAGGGCGGTTCGTTAAGTTTTTCCATGGCTACGGCAGTGGACTCCTTATCTTCTTCATGTACCATGGGCATAAAGGCTGTACCCAGCAGTTTTGATTCAGTCGTGCCGAAGGTCCGGCAGTAGGATTGGCTTACAAAGAGGAATTTCCCTTGCTGGTCCATCTTGACAATTAGATCGGTCTGATTTTCTACTAGCAAGCGGTATTTCTCTTCGCTTTGTTCTAACAATTTTTGATTTTTTAGCTTTTCAGTCATATCCAGCAGGGTAGCCAAATACATTTGACGATTTTCGTCATCGGTGAAAAATACACCCAAAAGACGTATATCCATCATGCTGCCGTCATTATGCTTTACCCTGAAGAATTCAACTGCCTTGCCGTTTTGGTTAATTGCTTTAAATAAATCTTTTATTTCTTGGTTTTCGCCCAAAATTTCAAAACTATGTTTCCCGATAATTTCATTGACAGAACCATAACCAAACAAAGAGGAAAGGGCTCGGTTTACATAGATAATATTTAAACTTTCATCCATTAATATGAAACCGTTCAGGGAATTCTCCAAGGCCTTGTTTTTGAGTATCAATTCACGCTCAAAGGCCTTGGTTTCGCTGACATCTTTAAAGGTGCAGTAGGTGCATTTTTCCTTGCCGTCTTTGTCATAACCCACCGTGCCCTCAAAGGAAACATGGATATTCTCACCGGATTTTTTGCGTAATATTAGAAAGGTTTCCCGGGTGTAGCCCCTCTCAATAAAGTTCCGGAAGTGTTCTCTATATTCTTCCACATAAGAGGTATGTAGAAAGCTTCCAAACCATTGGCCAATCACCTCTTCCCGCTTGTAGCCCATGGTGCGAAGCCATTGGGGATTAACATCTATAAAATTTCCGTCACTCGAAAGGGATTGGTAGGCCAGGGGAGCGTTATCGTAGAGGGCTCTATAACGTTCTTCACTGCTCTTTAAGGA
>JAQICO010000044.1 GCA_027858495.1 Spirochaetaceae bacterium | reverse complement strand
CCGCATAAAAATGGCCATTCCCCGCTACCGAGGAAGCCACCGATGATGGCCGTCCAAACAGGGATTCTCCATCTTTATCCTTATCAAGATTTAATAATTCTACCCAGGAATCCCTTTGTCTCAACTCCTGTTGCAGTCCTCGGCGACGTTCCACCGTGTCTCGAAAGGCCAATAATGCAGAATCAGCCAGCCCTGCGTTCAGTAGGTTATCCCACTCATTAAGGGCGGCATCCTCATAGCCAGACTGATAATAAGCCCTGCCGAGCCATTGACGAACCAAGCTAGTTTCAGGTTTAAACACCAGCGATCGCTCAAAGGAATATATGGCCTTATTAAAATACCCCTGATGAAAGGCCACCACCGCCAGACGAAACTCTTCCTCTGCACTGATTTTATCCATATCAATATCTTGAGAAAACAACCACGGAGTGGCGATCAAGCAGAAAAAGAGCAATAGTTTTATCTTCATCGGGATTGCAATACCTCTTGATAGTGTTGTTCGATTATGTCTTGGGCCTTTTCATTTTGACAGGCCCTGCTTAGATAGTCTATTGCTTCGGTTAAACGTCCACTTTTAAAGCAGGCCCAGCCCATGGAGTCTAAATAATTGACATTGATTGGATCCTGATCCAAGGCTTGCTGACAGTAAAGCAAAGCCTGTTTGAGGTCATAGCCCTCTTCTGCCAAAATATATCCCAATGAATTCAATGTAGTTGAATTGTTCTCGTCTAAATCCAGCGCACGTTGGTATAATTCAATGGCCCGTCGACTATCCCCGGAAGCCCAATAGGCGTATCCAAGAGAGGAAAAGATCTGTGGGGATTCAAAACCGTCCTTCATCAACTCTTCCAAATGATGGATAGCCTGATCATATTCTCCTTGACGATTATAGATAAAGGCAACCACCATACGACTTTGAAATGCCCTAAGAATATGGAAATCGATTTCCAGCACCCTTAAAAAAAAGCTAAGTGCGGTTTCATCGTCCCCCAAGCGGGTATGACACAGTCCCACATAATAGGCAAGTTCTCCATCTTGAGCAGGATCAACCTCCTCAAGAAGAAATTGATCCAAGGCTTTTACAAAATCACCTTCCTGATATAGTTTCTTTCCGATTTCTCTGCTCATGGCTACCCTCCCAGTTATCCATTTGCCTTTTAATTTCTTCATTAATATCATGGGCCGTAGGATCCACCTTGATTGGACTGATGGAAATATGCCCCTGTAATACCGCTTCTAGATCGCTTCCTTCTTGAGGATTATCACAATCCAGATATCCATAGGGAAAAAAATAGATAGGTCCCCGAGGGGGATCCACTCTATGATATTCATCACAGTAAACCCGGCGGCAGGGATAGGTTCTACGAAGTTCAAAGTTCTCAGTCAGCTGGCTTGGGAAATTGATATTCAAGAAATAATCCGGTGCCCAAAGATCGACAAAATATTGTAAATTATTTTTTATAAATTCAACGGCAGGTTTAAAATCCCAAGGTCCCTGCATTTGATTGAGACTGACAGCAATGGAAGGAATCCCTTTGAAGGCCCCTTCCCTGGCGGCTGCTGCAGTTCCAGAATATAAGATGTCCGAACCCAGATTTGGTCCGTAATTGATTCCTGAAATAATCAGATCGGGCCACTCGGCCAGAGCTTTCTGTGAAACCAGTAGTACACAATCTGTAGGGGAACCGGAACAACTGTACCACCGGGGTTCTAATTCCTGAACCCTAAGGTGGTCATGTAGAGTGATAGACATGGATTTTCCGCTTCGATTACCATCCGGTGCAACCACCCAAATATGGTGGTCCGGCTGAAGAGCTTCTGCAAGCTCCCTAAGGGCATCCACACGAATTCCATCATCGTTGGTAAGCAGTATTTTCATATTTCTATGTCTCTATGACAGCACCCTTGGAAGGTCTACAGGGAAATACCTCGGCCTTAAAACCAAAAATCCGGTCATATTCCTCCAGAATTGCCTTATACTCTTCCATATTATTATCATGTATCAGGGCGATTGTACAACCGCCGTAACCTGGCCCAATCATCCTAGCACCGTCTAGAGGACCACTTTCCTGTACACGTTTTACAATCCAGTCCAATTCCGGGCAAGAAATCTCAAGCAGATCGCGCATACTTTCATGAGAACGGAACATCAACTTCACCAGACGTTGAAAATCTCCCTGCAACAACAGTTGAGAGATCATTTCTACCCGGCTGTTTTCTTCAATGATATGGGTGCAAAAACGCCGTTGATCCTCACTGAGAAAATCCACGGTATTTCCCATATCAGAAATACTGAGCTGGGAGATTTGAGATTTCATATGATTTTTTTTCAATGCCGCACTACAGGTCTTAAAAACCCCTCTAAAATTTATTCGCTCAGAGGATTTAACCCTTTGTGGAACCGCCGTATTGGTGATAAGAAGATTATAGCTTCTTGGATCAAAGGGGACATGGGTATATTCCAAATTTCTTGAATCCAGCAAAAAAAGATGGTCCTTCTGACCAAACATAGAAACCAGCGGTGCTGAAATACCTGAGTCGGTTTTCATAAACTGATACTCTGCTAGACGAACCGCTTCAACCAACTGCATGTCGTTAATATCAAGCTTAAAAAGTTTTCTCAAAGCCAAGGCAAGGGCTAGTTCCATGGCCGTTGAAGCAGCCAATCCCAAGGAATGGGGAATATTACCGGCAATGGTAATATTAACGCCCTTCATTTCAAAACCCATTTGCAGAAGAGAGAAAAATACACCCTTCAAATAATTGGCCCAACGGTCTTCCCGTTTATATTTCATATTTGTCAAAGAAGATTTTTTACGTTCATTGAGGTCGGCGGAATAAAATTTTAGATAATTATCAGAACGTTGCTCCAAGGCAACCATTACCCGGCGGTCTATAGCCAGAGAAAGAAGTTTCCCATCAGCGAATTCACTCTGCTCACCCATGAGATTAACCTTTCCCGGGGCAGAGGCAATTATATGAGGTTCTGACTGATACTCCCCTCGATGGAGGGCAGATAATTGCTCCATTTACAACCTACCGAATAGTTTTTATTATACTAAGGCAGAAATGCTCTTTTGGCAAACGAAAAAAAAGACATCCAGTGAAGGATGCCTCTTTTATGAAAAACATTTCTTTAGGATTTAATTCCGTATTTCTTATTAAAACGTTCAACACGTCCTGCTGTATCTACCAACTTCTGCTTTCCTGTATAAAAGGGATGACAGCTGGAGCAGATTTCCACCTGCATATCTCCATGGCTGGATTTTGTTTCAATAGTGCTACCGCAGGCACAAGTTACCTTGGCGTCCACATATTTTGGATGTATTCCTTCTTTCATTATTCTATCCTCCAAAGGACCTCCCTATCAAAGGTCCCATAATTTCTATTCATCATACCGTGTGGTATTCATAGATTTTAAAAACGCCTCATTATTCTTTGTTTTACGCATTTTGTCAAGAATCATCTCGGTGGATTCGACTTCATCCATGGGACTGAGCACCTTTCTTAATATCCACATTTTATTCAGTTCATCCGAGGTGAGCAGAAGGTCCTCTTTACGAGTACTGGATTTTTTTACGTTAAATGCGGGATAAACCCTTTTGTCAGCCAATTTCCGGTCCAAAACTAGCTCCATATTACCGGTTCCTTTAAATTCTTCAAAGATAACCTCATCCATACGGCTTCCAGTTTCAATCAAAGCAGTAGCCACTATGGTTAAACTGCCTCCATGTTCTATATTACGTGCTGCACCAAAAAAACGTTTGGGCCGATGTAATGCATTGGAATCCACACCACCTGAAAGAATTTTTCCCGAGGTGGGTACCGTCTGATTATAAGCACGGGCTAAACGGGTAATAGAGTCTAGCAAAATAACCACATCCTTTTGATGTTCCACCAAACGCCGAGCCTTTTCCAGAACCATTTCTGCAACCTGTACATGACGAGAGGCTTGTTCGTCGAAGGTAGAGGCAATAACGTCCCCCTTAACACTTCTCCGCATATCGGTAACCTCTTCAGGCCGCTCATCGATAAGCAGAACCATAAGATGCACATCTGGATGATTTTCGGTAATTGCATTGGCTATTTTCTGTAGAATAACAGTTTTACCAGATTTTGGAGGAGAGGTTATTAAACCACGCTGTCCCTTTCCAATGGGGGCAAACAAGTTGATTACCCGGGTGGAAGGATCACTGTTTTTAGTCTCCATATTTAGTCGTTCTGTAGGATAAAGGGGAGTTAAATTCTCAAAGGATATTCTGCGCTGGGCCAATTTGGGATCGTCGTCATTGACCTTATCTATTCTCAACATGGCAAAAAAACGTTCGCCCTCCTTGGGTGAACGGATCTGACCAAAAACGGTATCACCGGTTTTTAAACTGAATAAACGAATCTGTGAAGGGGATATATACACATCATCCGATCCGGGTAGGTAGGAATTCTGAGGGGATCGGAGAAATCCGTATCCATCGGGTAGAATTTCCAAAGCACCGTAAGCGAATATAACTCCATTTATCTCGATATGACGTTTAAGAATTTGAAAAACCAATTCCTGTTTGTTCAATGCAATCAGATCTTCACGTTCAACGCCAAGCTCTATGGCCATATCTCTTAATAAAGGTAACGGTGTTACTGAAAGTTCATTAATTTCCAATCTGGGCTGGTCATCGGTGGGCATGGGAGCCTGTTGATTTGAATTGCCCATATGCTTTTTAGACCGGTCATTATTTTTCATCCGTCCATTAGGACCGCTCCGTTTGTTACCCTTTCCCCTATTATTGTTGTTGCTATTGTTGTTGCTATTGTTGTTGTTATAGTTGTTGCTATAGTTTTTGCTATTGTTGTTGTTATTGTTATTGCTGTTGCTACTATTGTTGTTGTATGGTTTTTTATTTGGTTTATTGGGCCGTTCCTGGTATTCTTCAGAGGATGAACGATCCGGAGGATCCGGGGAGGGTTCATCGGTCTTTTGTTCATTTTCAGCAACCTCAACCGATTCAGGGGGAATGTTGTTTTCTTCCTTAATGGCTTTTTTCTTGACTGCCTTTGGCTTCTTTTTTACGACAACCTTGGCTGGGGTTTCTTTTTCTTGAGACTCAGGACTCTCAGCCCCTTCCTTTTGGGAAGAACTTTCTGTTATGTCATTATTATCTCTGGGGTTCTCAACCGCCACTGCTTGAGGATTTAAATCAAATTCTCTTTGCTCAACGGTTTTGGCTTCATCCCCCTTTGGGGATAAATTCTTTTTACGAATGATAGCCATATATTCTCCAATTTTTTACTGTTGTGATTTTTATGTTCTATGGGCCAGGTAATACTAAGGCACCATGAAGTTTAAAAGATCTGAATCTTTGGTAGATTTTCCAAAGGTTATATTATAATAGGTTTACTCTGCAGAGCTGTCAAGCCCCACAGAATGTTTTCGTTAGTTTGATTTTTTACAACTCCATTTATTTGCCAGTTTCTCGTAAAACACGGCCTCATCCTTTTTAGCTCTTTTTTTACATCCCTCGGCGTAGATAAGACATTTCCGGGCCAGTTCCTCCTGAGCCTGTTGCTGTGATTCCTTTGTGCAGTGCTGTGAAAACCAGAGGGATTCAACCAACTCCTGTAGTCCCTGTATACGGAATATTTCAATTTGCCCGTACCGTTCGGACAATTGGTCCCACTTCCCTGCCCTCTTCACGGTTAGGGGTTCATCCAAGTAGCCAACCATTTGGGAACAGGTCATTCGCTGCCACAGTTCATAATCCTCGGCCACCTGTAGATCCTCACGGAAACCCTGGTGCTGCTGCCAGAACTCCCGGTGTATCATCACCGTACTGGGACCGATGATGCACTTTTTTAAAGCGTCGTTGAAAATAGACCCCTGACGCTGGTGTTTTTGAGCTTTCTGAGAAATAATCCGTCCTTCCCGCTGCCAAATTTCCCGGCAATGCCAAATCCGAAGATGAGGCTGGGTCTGAACAGCTTCCATTTGGCGGTATAATTTTTCCGGTTTCCACAGATCATCGGAGTCCAGAAAGGCGATCCATTCACCCGCCGAGGCTTCAACGCCCCGGTTTCTTGCGCGGCCGGGAAATCCACGGTGTTCCAGCTGGAGAAACCTTCCGGGATGGGATTTAAACCAATGATCCGCCCATGAAGCTGTAGCATCGGTAGATCCGTCATCCACCAAGATGAGTTCCCAGTCGGTCCATGTCTGGCGAGCCACCGAATCCATGGCTTCCTTCAATAGATCTAAACGATTGTAACTGGGAATGATAAGAGAAATCATTTATTAAAGGTCAGCAACTTATCAGGCAAAGACGCCTTGAGCACCTGAGGGGGAACATGGTGAAAGAGTTCACTGAGAGAACGGTCATTTTCCATACGCAAAATGGCCTCTGCAAAAAGGGGTGCCACAGAGATCAGTTTCACCACTGAACTGTTTTGAATATATGGATTATACAAAGAATCGGTGGAAATGATGCCATCGATGGGGCTGTTTTCTATTTTTTTCAAGCTCTCTTCATTTAAAAGAACATGGGAGAGTAATACCCAGATTTTTTTTACTCCCTTTTCTTTTAAACCCTGGGCCAAATGGATCAGAGTACCTCCACTAATGGTAAAATCATCGACTATCAGGGCATCCTTACCCTGCACATGGCCGATGATCTCTAAAATCCGTGCCTGCTCATCGTGGCCGTCCCTCTTTTTAACTCCAATAGCTACAGGAAGGTCCAAGTAGGTTCCAAATCCCCGGGCCTCCTTGGCAAAGCCCGCATCGGGGGAAACTACCACTGCATTATCCAACCCCAAAATTTTGGCACTCTCACATAGAAGAGGCATTGCCTTAAGATGGTCAGCATTAATCTTAAAAAATCCTTGAATCTGCGGACTGTGCAGATCCATGGTTATCACCCGGTCAGCTCCGGCCAGCTCAATACATTCGGCACAGACCCGCCCGCGAATAGAAACCCGAGGCTCATCCTTTTTGTCTCCCTTGGCATAGCTAAAATAGGGCATGATCAGGGTAACCCTCTTTGCACTGGCCCGTTTGAAGGCATCCATCCAAAAAAGGATTTCGGTGAATTCATCATTGGCTTGCAGTCCCATGGACTGTACAAGAAAGACATCCTTACCTCGGACGGTTTCTTCTATCTTAACATAACTGTTACCTTCGGAAAATCGAATCACCTGGCTGGGAGAAAGCGGAATTCCTAAATAGTCACAAAGCCTTTTTGCAAAGGGTTTACCACTACTGCCGGCAAATACCTTATATTGATGTTCCATTTTTTTATCCCCTGGTTATTTTTATAAAACAAAGTCTTTCTAATTTTGATGAGTTACATCCAATTTAAGTCCAATTATGAATAAAAGGAAGGATTTTCTCAATGGGTGAAGTCGACTTTCCAATTGGTTGGGCTTGAGCAAAGATAAAGTTGTTCAAATTTTTTTATCCTAGCTTTTATTGATGACCTCTATCTGCTAGACTTTAAATCATGAAAGAACTCACATTGAATGACCTGGTCATAGACCCAAAAATACCTAAAGAAGTATCCGAGGATTATAGCAGTAATGACTGGGGGGTTATTGGACAACCCCGGGCTGTTGAAGCTCTGGAGATGGGACTAACCATCCAGGCCAAGGGTTACAATCTCTTTGTAACTGGCGAAAGCGGCACCGGCCGAAACACCGCGGTCATGGAAATACTTAAAAATTTCCGCCATAAAAAACGCCCTCTGCAGGATTTGGTTTATGTGTTTAATTTCGAAGATGAAAAAAGCCCCCAGGTATTGATATTTCAAGAAGGTGAGGCTGAAAGATTTAAAACACAAATGGGACAATTTATCGATAAGATAAAATCCCTGGTGAAAGAAAAACTGGACAGCCAGGCATACAAAGACCAGCGTGATTCAGAGATAAAAACCACCGAACTAAAGGAAAACCACAGCCTTAACGAATTTGATAAAACTCTTAAGAATCAGGATTTTTGCCTGGTACAGATGGAAGACGACGACGAAGAAGCTACCACGGATATCGCACCTGTAAGAGATGAGAAACCCATCAGTTTTGAAGATCTTCATGAATTGATTGATTCCGGAGAAATAACCGAAGAGCAATGGACAAAAAAACGGGAGGAGTATTTCCATCTGATGGACCAAATGAAGGCCATCTACCGTGAACTCAAAGAAAATAGAAAAATACTCGATCAAAATTTGGATAAACTCCGGTCCCAACTGGTGAAACCAGCATTGATCCGGGAAATAAATCTTCTAAAACAGGAATGGGACCAGGCGGATTATATGACCTATATCAGCAGCCTGGAGCGAGATATTTCTCAAAATTTGGATCTCTTCTCAGAAGAAGATGAAGACGATGAAGATTCGGATTTATTATTAAGATATCAGGTAAATATTCT
>JAQICO010000102.1 GCA_027858495.1 Spirochaetaceae bacterium | reverse complement strand
ATCACTGATTTTTTTATTTTTAATGTTCCTGGTAAAAGAAGATAGCGATTTAGATAATTTATGAATTATTCTTGGAGTTTCAAGATTATGAATAATGGCAACACATGTCTTATCTATTTCGTTTAAAAAATTATAGAGTAGTCTTTTCCTTTTTCTTTTGGAAGTTAAAAGTGGAATATCATAGGGGTAAATCGGTTCCTCATAAACTAAGCGGGCCTTTTTTAAATGCAGTATTTCTTTATATAATTTTGACGAAAGCAGTTCATTGAAGGGAATCCAATAGTCAAGATTGTCAATAATACTGGTAATAAATTTTTGGAACATTTCGATTTCTTCAGTGCTCTGAAATGGATTTTGCAGGTGGTTTACTAGTTTTTGTGTTCCTTGGGTTGTTACAGTCCTGTCCAAAATACTTAGTAGACTTATAGGAGAAGAATCTTTTCTCAAAATGTGTAATTCATTAATGGTTTTCTGATCTACAAAGTTCACTGATTTTGTCCTGTAATACCTTTTAATTTACCTATTTAAAGGCCGATTCAGTTTGAAATATTTTTTTATTGCTAATATCAATTTCAATATTTATTCCTAATGGAAGAATTATTTGGGGATCTGTATGACCAAAGTCCAAATTTGTAATTATAGCTAGTTGGGAATTACCAAACTCTTCTTTTACAACTGAAATTATAGCTTCTTCAAGTTTTTCCTTCTCTTCTATTGAATACTCCCTTGCTCTGCCAAATAGAATCGCTGAAATTTGTTCAAACACACCCATAACACCATAATTTCGTAGCCAATATTTAACACAATCTATGGATGGTTTCTCTTCGGAGGTTTCAAGAAATAATATCTTATTTTTCCAAAAATCCTTTGTTGGCCAGAAAGCTGTTCCTTTCATCATTTCTAATACGTCAATACAACCGCCAAATAATTGACCGCTGCACTTCCCAGAACCTTGAATAAAATGGACGCCGTCATTCTTTTTAAGTGAATTAACTTTTCCGATATTCTTTTTATTTATCCAGTCCGGATAACCATCGGAATAAGAAGAAAATTCTGGAATGATTGAATTTTCTTTTGGTGAAAATAAATAGTCTTCTATGTATCTTCTGTATTCCTTTGTAAAGCTCAAAAATTGTGAGAAACCAGCCATAATGGATGGACCATTGAAGGTTACTAATCCATTTAAATTGAGGTAAGTGGAAATGGTCGTAAAATCAGAATATCCCATTATAAACTTGGGGTTTTGCTTAATTTTATTGATATTAAGGTATTTTAAAATTCTTACTGAATCATCTCCGCCAATGGTTGAAATTATCCCATGTATATTCTGGTCAGAAAATGCGTTATTAATATCTTCTGCACGTAATTGGGGATTCATAAATAGTTTATTTGCATCCATACGAGCTGTGGGGAAGTCAATAATATTTAGTCACAATTTTCTTAAATTGGATATTCCCTCTTTATAGATATGTGGAAAAAGGGAAGGACCTCCCCACGAAGGAGATAGTATCGCAATGTTGTCGCCCCTGTTCAGTTTCTTTGGTTTTTTCAATTTCCCGCTCCATTTATCGTAATTAATAACACATATACTCTATTCATGTAATTTTACAATGGAAGCTTTAATATGTAAAACCATTGTTTAATATCATTGTAGTAAGAAGAGCCTAACCACATAGCCATTAATGAAACGTCTGATTCCTCCAACCTTAACCATGGCTGTGTTTTTCTAGTTCAAAGGGCATTAACCCTTGAAATGTTCCTAGGGTCAATTAAACTTACCGGCAGAAATGCCGGGGATCAAAAATCGGTTCTAAAAGAGGTGGAAAAGGGATTCAGCATTATTCCATAGGACCGCTGGATGAATGGTATCATCGGTGTTATCTGGAATAACAACAAAAACCATTTAAAAAATGGGCCAACACCAAAGATGAAGGCCCAAATATATTACTAACCTAATTAGGGCAGGATGGTCAACTTAAAAGTAGCTTCAACCGAGGCTCCATCTTCTTCGAAGTATAATTTATAAGATTCATTCCAACCTTCGGTAAGCATGACAGTTCTCGTTTTTGTTCCCATGTCATCGTCCCCGGCGGAATCATCCTCTGAGAAATGTCCGTTCAATTCTATATAGGATTGATCTGCATCCAACGCGGTAAAGGCCAATGTAACCTGATTATTTATGGTTTTAGTGGTTCCATTACTCATGGCCCAGTAGCTGCCCCAGTTGTCATGAAGTTCCATCCAGTCGGTACCCACCGAAGAGGAGGAATTCATTGCTCGGGCCCGAAGGTTTCCCTTGATTTCAACGGTATCATCCCATAATCCGTCGTCATCGCCGGTACACTTGAGGGTTTCAAAGGCAACACTCACCCGCTGTTTGGTTCGGACATATTCTCTGATGGTATATTCGGCATTGGAGGTAAGGGCGCCGATTTTGTTATCTTCTACAAAGCGCATTTGGTAATACAATGGAAGGGCGTTGGAGCCTGTGGTCGCATCGAACTCTGCTCCCTGTTGAAGAAAGGATACCAAGCCGCTGTAGCCGCTTAAGGTTTCCATTGCTCCGTCTGTGGAGCCGCCATAGATAATGGCTTTTATGCTTGTGTTCGCTAGAATTTGCTCATTGGACAAAGCCAGCGTTCCGCTTACTTCTGGTGCAGTTTCAACACCGCCAGCCTGCATGGCACCTTCAACGGCTACCGTAAGTTCCTCAGAAGAACAGGTGGATTCCATTATGAAAAATACCTGACGACCATAGAAAACACGGGAAACATATAGAGGATCATTTTCGGCGATAAAGCTGTCGATTGTGGCTGCATCGCCACCTTCAAACATATCACTCAAACCGGTAGGGGTATCCATATCCACGGAGTAATAGACTTGTTTGAAATTAACAACGATTCTGGACTTTTCTTCCGAGGAGGTTAGATCCACTTGAGATTCCAGGGATTGTCCGGCGGGCCAGGTTGCCCCGATACCCAGAGACATTGAAAATTGTTCCTGAGAATACACTTCCTCTTTGGACATTTCTATCCGTGCAGCTGCGGAAGCACCAACCAGCTCTGTCAATTTTGTGTTTATGGCTGTTCTTGTTGAAGATAAACTGGGAGTACAATCCGATATGGTTACGTCTGTAGTAACTCCGGAAATGCCTCCAAGTGAAAGAGTCACCGGTTTGCGGCTTATTCCATAGGGTAAAAGAGCAGGTGTGAGAGAACCCGAGGCTGCTCCAGTTCCAATGATTAGAGCACCAGGATACAAAATATCGTCATTTTGTCCCAGATTGGCGATTTCTGTCATGTTTCGGGTTTCGGTTACCCTTCGTTCATAACATATAAAATCGTCTCTATCCGAAGAGACCTCACGGGGGGATGAAGCTTCATAGGATTCCTGAGGTTGCGCATCTCCTTTAACCAGTAAGGTTGTTGTACCGGTGTTGTCTTCTGCTGAATCTGTTGTTTCCACGGGTGTAAACATATCGCAGGACCAGATAAAGACTGTAAGAATTGTAAATAGAATAAATTTTTTCATGGATTCTCCTTTGTATGATTAATACATACTCAAAATCCATGTTAGTTAAGAAAGATTAATTAAACCTTAAATCTGTTTTTTTTTAATATTCCTAAGCTTTTATGTGAAGGTAGAAAACCCGGGATATCATTTTCTGCATTGTATTGGGCCTTTATGTTTTTGGAAATGGATCATCTAGCTGATTAAAGCAATAGTGCTTAACCTTTACGACTCAATTTCTTTCCCTCATCTCCATGAAAATTCTTTCGGGAGTCATGGGCGCCTCAAACCGGGGGCCCTCTATCCCTGCGGCCATTCGTAAAGCGAAATAGGCTCCGATTCCGTACATAAAGGGTGGTTCTCCCACGGCCTTGGAGCCCATCACCGCCTGAGGATTGTCCACATCCCTTAGAAATTCACATTCGATTTGGGGAACCGAGGAAATATCAGGGACCTTATAAGATCCAGCGGTGGCTGTAAGGGGCTTCCCTTCAGGGGTATGCAGCATCTCTTCCATGGTCATCCATCCGATTCCCTGAACAAGGCCGCCTTCTATCTGCCCTAGATCCACCACCGAATTAATGCTGCGCCCCAGATCATGGATAATCTGTACCAGGTCTATGCTGTAACTGCCTAGGAGCCTGTCCAGGGTTAGCTCGGTGTAGGCGCATCCGTAGCTGTGATAGGCGAAGGGACGTCCCTTTTCTGTGGCAGTATCAAAATGCAGGTCCGGAGTGGAATAATGAGCCTCTGCGCTAAGGTGGACTCTTGCAGCATAGGCCTTTTCAACGGCTTCTTTCCATGGGATATCCAATGGTTCTTCATCAAGGTACAATCTATTGGCACATATCTCCAGATCCTCGGGGGGGCAGTTCAGCTGTTCTTCCGCCATGAAATTAAGAATCCTTTGTTTCAGGGCCTGGCAGGCCATTTCTGCGGCCTTTCCGTTCAGGTCTGCTCCACTGCTGGCTGCGGTGGGGGAGCTGTTGGCCACCCTGGTGGTATTGGTGCTTTCCGTTTTTACCATCTCCAGAGATATACCCAGGGTATTACTGACTATTTCACGGATTTTCTGATTTACCCCCTGACCCATTTCAATGGCTCCGGTGCTTACACCCACCGTTCCGTCCAGGTATATATGGACCAGTGCTCTGGCCTGATTCAGGGTTATATTGGTGAAGGAGATTCCAAAACATACAGGCATCAAGGAATATCCCCGGCTGAACCGCCCGGCGGGATGATCTTCTATGGCTTTTATTCGCTTGGGTAACTGGTATTTTTCAAAGCTTCTTTCCCAGCAGGCCTGCGCCCGGGCATTTTCTGCTTTCATTCCATAGGGAAAGGCTTGACCGGTTTGAATGAGATTGATCTTCTGCAATTCCTTAACCGATATCCCTGAAATTCTTGAAGCCTCCCTCAGGGCCGCTTCAAAGACAAACATGGCCTGAGGACCGCCAAAACCTCTAAAGGCGGTATTGGGGGTCAAATTGGTTTTGCAGGATACAGCTGTTACCTGCACATGGGGAACGTAATAACTACCGGTACTATGAAATAGAGTCCGTTCCAATATGGCTGTGGAAAGATCCGCTGCAGCTCCGGCGTTTTGATAATACATGGCCTTGAAGGCCAGAATTTTACCTTCTTTATTCAAGCCTATGGTGAAGTCCGAGCTGTAGGGATGACGTTTCCCCGTGGCCAGCATATCCTCGCTGCGCCGTAAAACCATGCGGCAGGGGCGTCCGGTGAGTTTTGTTCCCAGGGCGGCAAAACATGCCCAGGCATTGGCCTGATCTTCCTTGCCGCCAAATGCTCCGCCCAACCGGCGGACGTCCACCTCTATTGCGTTCATGGGAAGACCGCATACCCGGGAGACCATCTTCTGTACCGTGCTGGGACCCTGAGTGCTGGATTGTATGAGAAGACCCCCACCTTCGGCAGGGAAGGCAAAGGCGGCCTGACCCTCCAGGTAAAAATGCTCCTGGGCCCCTGAATCGGCCCGGCCAGAGGCTACAAAATCGCAGTCCTTCATCGTAAGATCTGCATCTCCAATGCTGAAGGTCCGTGGAGGAGCTATTAAATGATTTTCTTGGTAAGCAATGCGTGGATCTATCACAGCGGGCTGTTCTTCCACCTGCAGTTGAATCAATTTGAGGGCTCTTCGGGCGGCGGATTCACTATCTCCATATACTGCAGCAATGGGCTGTCCCATATAGTGGATTTCATCCTCTGCTAGCAGAGGTTCGTCCAAGATTATGCTGCCTATTTGGTTTTCTCCGGGAATATCCCCGGCGGTTATTATTCTAACTATCCCCGGGGCATTTTGGGCTTCATTCACGTCGATGGAAATAATCCGCCCCCTGGCAATGGCTGAGTACAGGATGACACAGTAAAGACAATTTTTTGGAGGAACCTGATCGTCCACATAACGGGAGAGTCCTCGGACATGCAGTTCTGTATCGGCCATTTTAGCCATGATTTATCCTCCCTGAACCAAGTTATCCTTGGTTTCATCCCCTGGGACACTTAAAAATTTAGAATCCAGTTCATCGGGGAACAAATCCAAAAAATGATTCTTCAGAATAGCCTGGGCTAACAACCCTTTGTATTCTCCACTGCCCCTGGAATCATCTATGGGGGCAATTTCCTCTTTTAGGATTTCACAAGCCAGCAGGATTAACTGCCAACTCAAGGATTTCCCTTCCATATAGGCCATGGTCTTTTTTGCTAGGAGGGGAATGGGCGCTACTCCTCCAAATGTGATACTCAATTGGGTTATCAAGCCATTTTTCCGATTGAAGCTTATGGCGGAGTTGCAGCTGGCGATATCAAGGCGTTCTCTCTTGCTGATTTTTTTAAAGTTCCAAAACTGAGTGGGCGGCGGAATGAAGAAACTATGTACCCATTCATGGGGTTTTAAATCCAGCTTCTTATAATCCAGAAAAAAATCCTTCAGGGGAATTTGTCTAAAGTCCTTTGCCGAGGAATTTTTAGGGGAGAGGCGGATCTTTGCGTCCCAGGAAAGCAGAAGTACTGCGGTGTCTGCAATGGGTGATGCATTTACCATATTGCCGCCCAGGGTAGCCCGGTTTCGTAGTATGGGGGAGGCCACAACCAACAGGGCCTCTTCCAGTCCGGGGTATTGTTTATTCAGTTGGGGATTCAAGCGCAGCTGTTCCATGGTGAGGCTTGCGGGAAGAATAAGCCCATCATGGCTAAGTGATATTTCTTCTGATTCCGGTATGATCAAGTTCAGGTCTTCCTGGGGTAATTCATCTCCCCGCTGTATATATAGGTCGGTTCCTCCAGCGAGAATGATTCCCTTGGTCGATGGAATGGAACTGGTTTTATTAAAAGTGTGAAGTAGCAGTTCTTTCATCTTTAGAAAATAGGAGGGCAGAAGTTTCTGTTCCACCAGATATTTGATATCTGCCTTACGGCCCAAAAGACCGCAGGATTCTAGGGTATCCTTTATGGCTCGATGGATGGAATTATAACCAGTACAGCGGCAGATATTACCATCCACCGAATTTAAAGCGCCCTGTAACGAAAGAATTTGCCCGCTTAGGAAATAGGCCGTAAGGGATAATATGAAACCGGGGGTACAAAAGCCGCACTGGCTGGCTCCACGGTCTATAAAGGCCTGCTGCAGAGGATTGGCATATCCTAAATCCAGCCCTTCAATGGTGATGACATGGCAGCCCTGTAATTGTCCCAGGGGCATTAAGCAGCTGGCCATGGCCCGGAAGTGAATATCCATGGAGGAGGAAATTCTGGCCACAATAACAGTACAGGCTCCGCATTCCCCCTCGCGACAACCCTCTTTTGTTCCAAATAACCCAAGGTTTTTCCTCAGGAAATCTAGGGTATTGTTTCCCTGGGGTAGAGATATTATACAGGCTTGTCCGTTGACATAAAAACTTAAATTTTCCACTGATTTTTATCATAGGGTGATTTAAGGGGCAATGCAAGAAAGAATTAATCGGACCGGTTAAACTATTTCTCTTCCTTGGGAGGTTCTTGTTTATATCCATAAAGTTCTTCAGCGCAGTCCGGGCAGATGGAATGGGTGAACGCCGCTTCTGAGTTTTCTGATATATAATGTTCTATTCTACTCCAATATCCCTTATCGTCTCTTATATTCTTACATTTTGCACAAATAGGAAGCAGCCCCTTAAGTTGTTTAACCTGCTGCAGAGCTTCGTTAAGATCGTTTACCAATTGGTTCTTTTCATCTATTAGGTTATGGCCCTTCACTGCATTGCTGATGATACTCCGTATATTTTCCCATTCCTCTTCATCGCCCTGCTGAGCGTCATGGAGCAATGTTCCAAAGACTTCATTATAGAAGAATAACGGCTTGGCAACCAGGGCATAGGGTTCTTCCAATTTTATATCCCGGGGAAGCAGTTCCCGGCTTGGAAATGTAATGCCGTCTTCAAAAATCTTTTCAATATTCTTGCAAAAGGAATATTTGAGGTTGGATTTTTCAGGCATAACAAAGTCGTCGGGAATTTCAAAGGACACTGGTTTCTCAAAAAAAGAAATAAAGCAATTATCAAGTTGGTATTCTCTAAGAAGCACGGTTAATTGGTGAAATAGATCTTCAAGATCGAAGGTCCTTATATTATCCATAGGTCGATTGATGGGTGTTTCTAATTTTCTTAAGGGTTTGTTATCTCTTTTGGTCTCCCTATGATCGCATCCACAGGAAGAACGAATTACCAATTCTGAAGGAATCACATGGTTTGCAGAATCCCCTGGTGTTATTTCTTGTTTCAATAATAGATCAACCGATTTATGGATCATTGCCTTTAATGGCTGCCCTACTGTGGTTAGCTGAGGATTGGTTAAGGCTCCATTATTTACATTATCAAAACCTGTAATAGCATATTTACCTACTAAATGGGGATGATCGTTGGAAATATACTCCAGAGCTCCAATGGCCATTTCATCGTTGGCGAATAAAACCGCTTCAATATCCATGTTCTCATGGATAATCCGGGATATTATGTCTTTGCCGGATTTCGAGCGCAGATCCCCTTCAAATATGAAACCCTCCTCGGGAGGAATCCCATGAAGTTTTAATCCCTTAATAAAACCTTTTTTACGGGCTTTACAGTCCTGATTGTCTGCCGGACCGTTTACAAAGGCAAAGCGGGTTAAACCATGTTCTTCTCTTAAATGAGAAATAACCCTGGTGATTGCCATTTCATTATCCGTACGGACATTAACTGTATTTGCCATGACGGTATACAAACTGATCAGTGGTGTGGATTCATGCTTTTTCATAAAATTCTCTCTTGCTATTTGAGAAGAAAAAAGAAGCATGGAACCGCTGGAAAGAATGATGCCGTCCATATTATCCGGCTGAATGAAATCGAATAATATTTGTTGATTGATTCTATCTTTTGATAAAGACCTATTGACGATGCCCCCCTCGTAAACAATGACATTACAGGGGTATGATTTGGTATTTTCAATAACATTTCGATAATTCATCTGGTGGAAATTACCGGTTATCTGATTGGTTATGTAACAAATAGTCTTCATGGTTGTTCCTATTTAAATATGGTTTTAACACCGCTTATTTATAGTAATAATTACTGGTAATACAGCCTAAAAAATAGTATTTCTATAACCAA
>JAQICO010000330.1 GCA_027858495.1 Spirochaetaceae bacterium | reverse complement strand
GATCCAGAATATCACCAAATAGAATATACGACTGCTGCAAAATCTGTGACTCAACCTTAAAAACCCCCTGGCGGATCTGCCGGGAAACCTGAATGGTCAGGGCGGTAAAAATCAGGGCTAAAAGAATCAGAGTTATCCCTATTATTCTCAGCGCCAGGCTTAATGATCTCTTTTTCATGGTCTTTTCTCCTCGTCATTGGTACTTTTGTTTATTTCATTCTCATTTATTTTTTGGAGCGCTATTGGCTCAAGGTCTTTAGGATTTATCTCTTCTAATTCATCCAGTCGCTGTCGGCGGGTGAGCTCTTCAAAATCCAGAATAAATCCAATGGATCCATCACCGAAGATGGTTCCACCGGAGAAGAGCTTCTGGCTGCGTATCAACTCGTTTAAATTTTTAATGACGATTTCCTGCTTACCAAGCACTCGATTTACCGGAATGGCCATTCTAGAATCCTCATGGTTAGCTAATATATAGACAAAGGGCTCATCATAAACCCCATCAGCACCGGTAAGCAGCCGATGAAGATCCATCAGTGGCAGGTACCGTTCCCGGGATAGAATCATGGGTGCTTCTTTTTCCATGGGAACCAGGGTTACGTCTTTGTAAACCAATATCTCTTCAACCACCTCGAAGGGAAGCACATAACGTTCTCCCATGATTTCGGTGACAAAGCCGTCGATGATTGCCAGAGTCAGGGGCAGCTTGATTTGAAAAGTAGTACCCTGACCCTTTTTAGAAAACAGGTCTACCTTACCATTGACCCGGTTGATATTCTGCATGACCACATCCATGCCCACGCCCCTTCCGGAGATGCTGTCGGCACTTTCCTTGGTGGAAAATCCTGGTTTAAACAGCAGACTGTAAACCTTGGAAGAATCCTCAAGATATTCCTCGGCTTCTTCTCTTTTTATCATTCCCAGGGCCAGGGCTTTATCAACCACCCTTTGAGGATCGATGCCCGCTCCGTCATCCTTTACGGAAACCTCAATACCGTTACCCCTGTATTGGGCAGACAGGGTAATATTTCCTACCCGGGATTTACCCATATCTTCCCTTTCCTGGGGTGTTTCAATACCATGGCTGACGGAATTTCGTACCATGTGAACCAGGGGGTCATAGATGGATTCCACCAGGTTCCGATCCATCTCGGTCTCCGCGCCTATCACTTCAAAATTCACCAGTTTATTCAAGTCTCTGGCAGTGTTCCTCACCACCACCCGCAGTTTCTGGAACATCTCGTCCATGGGTACCATTCCCATGGATAATACAATATCCTTGATACTGGTGGTTATGCTCTCCAGCTGATCCACCGCCTGGTCGCTGCCGCCCATATCCTGCTGAAGCAGCTGACGTACCATGGACTGATTCACCACCAGTTCACCCACCAGATCTACCAGCTGGTTCAGCCTGGGAGAACTTACCCGGACAAAACTCTGCCGTTGACGCTGCTGATTTTGCAGGTTTAAAGCGGTCTGCAGTTCCTCAGGGCTGACAACCTGATCTTCTATAGCAATATCTCCGAAGAACCTCTTATCCTGCTTCTGTCTTTTTAGAATGTTATCCAGATCTCCCTGATTGAGAGAGCCCATTTCTTTAAGAATATCACCGATTTTACGGCTGTGATGTTCGGCGGATATACGTTCTACCAGGTTAATATAGGGGAATAGTTTATAAGCCTTAAATCCCTGAATCATGGGTTGAGATTTATAATCCGAGGTCTCGATGACCCGTAATAGATCTCGAATTAATCCCATACCGTGGAAGATAATATCCGTCAGCAAGGGAGTGATAATCAGCTCGCCCTTGCGCATCTGACCCAATAGGTTTTCCATGTGATGAGCCAAGACTTCAATGTTTTTAAATCCTAAAAAGGCCGAAGAACTCTTGAGGGTATGAAAACATCTAAAAACCTGATTTATGCACTCGGGATTACTGTTGTCATGTTCCAAATCCAGTAAAGCCCCTTGAGCCCTTCCCAGAAATTCTTCGGCTTCATCACGATAGGTATCCACCATGGATGGATCCTCCACAATGGCAGAATAATCCAGGGCTTCTTCATCCTGCTGGGTGAATGTGTAACTGAAACTGTATTGTGGTGGGGCCGGTTCGGGGGGAGAGGGATCTAATTCCCCGCCCGACAAGATGATCCGCAATTCAGAAATCTGTTTTTTCAACAATTTATTTCTTTTTGCCGGGTCCATCTGGTTCTTTTTTAATAAGAGCAGCTCTAGAAATGGCCCTAAGACATGAAAGAAATCGCCGATATTCTGCTGATAGGAGAGAGAATCGCCATAGTTCCAAATCTCTTCAAACAGGGGAGCAAGACTATTATTGCTTTGGGCCATCTGGCTGCAGAAGGGCTTTAGTGCCTGGAGGATTTGAGTCCGTGAAACCACATCTCCCCATATATAATTTTTTAGGGGTTCTATTATTTCGTTTTTAAGGGTTGTTGCATTATACATGACCTTTTTAAATTTCCTCTGATATAATATTAGAAGACCCGAAGGTGAAATTCCAATATTTTTTCTTTCCTGGAAGAAATAGGAGCTGTATATTAAAGTTTATATATTTATGTTTTCAGGCGGTTATTCTATGAAACCTATAAGAATATTAATTCCATTGCTCATTTTTCTTTCTTCCTGCAGCGGCAAGGACGCCACCAGTGCTGCCTCGGGGAATTATGGAGACGACCAGGAAGTCCCACCCCTGGCGGTGGAGGTAGTACTGGTAGAACAGGGTAAACTGATCCCCTATCTGGAACTCTCCGGTACAGTGGAGGGAATCAATGAAGTGAGCCTGCTCTCCCGCAATTTCGGCCAGATAGAAGAGGTTTATGTAGGCCTTGGAGACAGGGTGGAAGAGGGTCAATTGCTGGTTCGGCTGGAAGATAACCTATCGCTGCTTAACCTAAGAGCCGCGGAAGAAAGCCGTAACACCGCCCGCATAGAATTTGAAGCACTGCAGCAGTCTTATAACACCGGGGGAACCTCCCGAAGAGACTTTTCGGCTGCACAAAATAGGCTTGCCTCGGCAGAAGCGGCCCTGGAACAGGCCAGGCAGAACCACCGGGGCAACCGGATAACCAGCCCCATCAACGGATATATCTCCGCCCTGGACCGGAGCATTTCCAAGGGTAACAGCCTGCAGCAGGGACAGCTGGTGGCTCATATAATAGACAGCTCCTCCTGGATCATGGAGGGCTACCTTGGAGAAAGTCAAATAGGCCTGGTCACCCAGGACCAGCAGGTGCAGGTAAGCATACCCTCAGCGGGATCTATGGTTGAAACAGGAAAAATCCTGGCGGTGTCCCCGGGGGGAGACCTGACCACCGGTAGTTATAAAATTGAAATAAAATGGACCAGTGATAATCCCCGTTTACGCAGTGGCATGACCGCCATGGTAAAAATCCCCACCAGCGGAGAAAACCAGGGTCTGCTGATTCCAAGCTCTGCGGTGGTGAAGAGGGAAGGCAAAGATTATGTATTTCTGGATAACCAGGGAATAGCAGAAGCAGTGGCCATTAAACCGGGACCAGCCCTGGGCAACCGTATGATAGTACTGGAAGGCTTAAGCCGGGGCGATAGGCTGGTGGTCAGCGGCCTCAACGGTCTGGCGCCCGACCGGGAAATAATAACCACCCTGGCAGACCGACGGGAGGCCCTGGAATGAGCATTGGTAATTTTTCCGTAAAAAATCCCGTACTGTTAAATATACTATTCGTCCTTCTGCTGGTTCTGGGATACTTCAGTATTTCACGACTTCCCCGGGAACAGTTTTCCGAAGTGCCCTTTTATTTTGTAAACATCGTGGTGCCCTACCCCGGAGTCTCCGCCGAGGATGTGGAACGGGAAGTGACCATAAATATCGAAAAGGAGATGCAGGGGCTGGATGAACTCCAGGAGGTCCGTTCAGTAACCAGCGAAGGCCTTTCGGTGGTCACCGTGGAATTTAACTCCGGGATAAATCAGAATAAATTCGATAAGCTCTTCCAGGAAGTGCGTACCCGATTTGCCAAAGCGGAACTGCCCGATGGGGTTTTGGATGAAGACATCGATGACTTTTCCTCCAACGATTTTGTTCCTCTAATCGAAATAGCCCTCTCGGGAGATCTGCCCTTTGACAGCCTTTGGGATTCCCCGCCCAGCGCTTAAAGGAACAGATAGAAAAAATCCCCGACGTCTCTGGAGTGGATCTCATAGGTGCAGGAGAGCGGGAAATATTCATCCAACTGGATGCAGCTCAAATGGACGCCCGGAGTATTTCCCTGAACCAGATCTCTCAAGCCGTTTCTACAGCCACCCAATCCATTCCCGGGGGAACCCTGGAAACTCCCGCACGGGAGTATTTACTGCGGACTCAGTCGGCTGTTGAAGACCTGGAGGATTTTTCCGATATCATTGTGAGGCGAAGCCAATCCCAACAGGGAGGACTTATCTATCTTAGAGATATAGCCAAGGTTTCCCAGGGCTTTGCCCCCGATGATCCCCGGGCGCGCTATAACGGCAGCCCCAGCATCACCCTTCGAGTAAAAAAAATCCCCAAGGGGAATTCCCTACGCATCGTGGATAGACTCAACCTGACTCTGGAAGAGTGGAAGCCTCTGCTCAGTCCCGATCTGGAAATGGAATTCCTCAACGATTCCACCATCGGCATCCGAAAAAGTCTGAAGATTTTAATGACCAATGCCCTATTCGGGCTGATACTACTGGTGATTATTCTCTTTTATTTTGTTGGCCTAAGAAATGCCATACTGGCGGCCTTGGGTATACCCATCACCTTTGCCATTACCTTTGTGGTGCTGGAAATCATTGGGGAAACCCTCAACTCCAACACCCTTTTTGGTCTGGTTTTGGTACTGGGAATGATAGTGGACCACTCCATTGTGATCATCGAAAACAGTTTCCGTTTCAGGGAGATGGGGCTTAGCCGGCAGCAGTCGGCAATTAAAGGAGTCGACCAGGTATGGAAACCCGTAGTAGCCGCTACGCTAACCACCGTGGCTGCCTTTTTACCCCTGATGATACTCCCCGGAACCATTGGTAAATTCCTACGGGTCATTCCTTTAACCGTGACCATTGCCCTAATAGCCTCCACCGCTGAAGCCCTGATTTTCCTGCCCTCCCATTATGCAGAATGGCCGGGCAAGGACCGGAAACAGCAGGAAAAGGGATTCTTTTTAAAGATGCACATGACCTATAAAAGAGTATTAAAAAAATTGTATACCCATAAAAAATGGACCGTTGCAATTACCTTTATGCTGATGATAGCTTCCTGCGGAATATTCCCGCTGCTGGAACAGGATCTATTCAGTGCCGAGGATTTTACCCTCTTTTATATCGACATAAAAATGCCCCCGGGAACTCCCCTGGACAGGACCGACCGGATTATTGCCGATTACGAAGAAAAGCTTTTTCCCTTGCTGGGTCAAGGGGATGTAGCAGGAATCAGCAGTTCCATAGGTTTCCAGGGCGGAAGCTCAAGCAATACATCCAGCAGCAATGTGGGACAAATTGTGGTGGATCTTTTTGAGCTGGATGACGGCAGAACCCGCAGCATCAACCAGGTAATGGAAGAGGCCCAAGGCTTAACCCGTAATATTCCCGGACCGGATAACGTGATTTTCCGCAAGGCTCAAACCGGCCCACCCACCGATTCGCCTCTGTCATTCAGACTCTTTGGAGACAGCTATGAGGATTTACAAGTGGTTACCCGGGCCATAGAGGAGGAGATAAGCCTCTACACGGAGGTGCGGAATATAAAGGATAACCACGAAGCCGGCACTCCGGAAATCCGTATTCGGGTCAACGAAGAGCGGGCCAGCCAATACGGTTTGAGTGTATCGTCCATCGGCCGTTATTTAAGAGCCAGCGTGGAGGGGGTAGAGGTTACAACCTTCTTTAAGGAAAACAACCGTTACAAGGTGATGCTCACCCTGGGAGACGGCAGCAACTGGAGCCTTTCCAGACTACAGCAGTTGAATTTTCTCACCCCCGATGGCCGAAAGATTCCCTTCAGCGCGGTGTGTACCCTGGAAAACGGCGATGCACCTGCTTCGATAAAAAGAGTGGATGGCAAAAGGGAAATCACCATAGAAGCTGATACCAGCAATAAAGAAAGTATTCCTGTTATCAATCAGGCGGTGGAAGAGATGTATAACCAGCGCTTTAAGAATCGCTTCCCTGACATTCAGTTAAATGTGGGCGGTGAGTTTGCAGAGTTTAACGATTTATTAATACAGATATTGCGCATTTTTCTAATCGGTATATTTCTAATCTACCTGATACTGGGAACCCAGTTTAATTCCTACAGCCAGCCTCTACTGATCATGATTTCCGTGCCCCTGGCACTGATGGGAGTGATGATCTACCTGGGAATATCGGGTACCCCCTTCTCTACCACGGTGCTCTACGCAGGAGTTGCTCTGGCAGGAATTGCGGTAAACGACTCCATCGTACTGGTTAGTTTTATCAATGAATTGAGAGATGAGGGCAAGGGCTTTGTTGAGGCCGTACAAGAAGCGGCCTTCACCCGGTTTCGTCCTATTATACTGACCTCTATCACCACCATCGCAGGCTTGCTTCCCACAGCCCTGGGAATAGGCGGAAAATCGGTGGTCTGGGCTCCCATGGCTGGAACCATCATCTTCGGCTTGATATTCTCCACTTTGACAGCATTGATCTTTTTACCCTCACTCTATGGATTGTTCTACGAAAAGAAGGCCTTGCAGAGTAAAGAAAAATCGGCAATAGAACCCTAGGACTTTAATGAACTAAAGTCTTTTAACCGTTCTTGGGGTTTACCTTCCCTGAAGGCAATCCCCAGTATTAGTCCGCCACCGAGGAAAAAGACCAATAATCCTAATACACCCAGGGAATATCCACTGAAACGAAGAAGACCCAAGGTTAGGATGCGTTCTCCCATTAAAAGAGAAAACAGGCCGATTACCGCAGGACCGAATATGGCAGCAAACTTTCCAAAGACCTTAAAAAATCCAAAAAATTCGGCTGCTTGATCCTTGGGGATCATGGAGCCGTAGTAGGAACGGCTTAGGGCTTGTATGCCTCCTTGAGCGGTTCCCACAAGCAGGGCGACAGTTATAAAGGCAGGGTTGATAAGCCCTGGGGGCAGAGATTCCATCAGGCCAGCCAGCAGGGTGATTAATACATAGGTAAAGATTCCAAAAAAAAGCATCTTTTTAGTGCCGATTTTTTCGGCCAATCGACCGTATATAATCGTGCAAGGCCAGGCTACAAACTGAATAACCAGAATAATCAGCACCAACTCTATCTGCCCCAGTGTGGAATTTTTCATTCCAAAATCCATGGCCATAACAATGATGGTATCCACTCCATCTATATAGAGGAAATAGGCCAGTAAAAAGAGAAAAATCTTTTTAAGCTGACGTATCTTTTTAAGAGTATTCCATAGTCTTTTAAAACTGTCTACCACCGGTGTTTTACTTGGTGCCAGCCCATAATTCTGTTTTACACGGAAAATCATGGGAAGACTGAATAGCGTCCACCAAAGGGCCGTGATAATAAATGCTGCTGCAAATCCCCCCATGGCGATTCCCTCTTCACCATTGAAAAAGGCAAAAATTATCCCCAGGGACAATAAAAAAGGAAGAGTTGAGCCGATATAGCCCCAGGCGAATCCCGCCGAAGAGACCCGGTCCAGCCGTTCATTGGAGGTGACATCCAGTAAAAAGGCGTTGTAAAAGACATTGGCACCGGCAAAGCCAATGGTTGACAGGTAGTAGAGCGTGGCAGCCATCTTCCACTGCCCCTGCTTTACAAGTACCATGGCGGCCACTGCCAAAATTCCCAAAAAGGCAAAACCCATAAAAAAACGCTTTTTATGTCCTTTGTAATCTGCCATGGTACCAAGGATAAGGGCTAAAATAGCTGTAATAAGAAAGGCGAAGGAATTAAGAAAGCCCACTATGGAAGTACTTTCCTGGGGTTTTAGACCTGCTTGAGTCATAAGGGTGTTAAAAAATATGGTATAAATGGTGGTGGTGATAGTCAATGAAAAGGCGGAATTTCCCACATCGTAGAGTATCCAACTTTTTTCTTCTTTGCTGTATTTCAAGGCCATTGCAGTTCCTTACAATTTTAGAATGCCTGATTGTATCATGACCTTGGCTGGGAGAATAGTAAAATCAACAGCTAATGTTCCCAATATCTGACAGGGCTTTTCTTAATATAGATTATTGACTATATTACAATGCAGGTATATTATGCCCTTTATGTTAACCGGGAGAATCAAACCGTGAAAAAAAAACCACTCTTTCTAATCACCCTGGGCTACTTTGCACTGGGTATTATCAATATACACCTTGCCCTTACGGCCCTGATCTGCATGGCACTCCCCTTTATTCTGCTCTATAAAAGCGGAAAAAAACAATGGTGTCATGGCTATTGCCCCAGGGCAGATTTTTTTTCACTAATAAAAGCAAAGGGCAAGGGGAAAAAAGCACCTTCATGGTTGATAAGCCCTAAAGCAAGAAATGGCATACTCAGCTATTTCTGTGTAAATCTAATGCTGATAACGACTTCCACATGGATGGTAGCCCTGGGGAAAATAGCTCCCATTGAAAAGATCCGCCTATTTATAGTTTTTGAACTACCCCTGGTTCTTCCTCAACTGGTTGAACTGGGTGATGTTCCCCAGGCCATCACCCATTTAGCCTATAGGTTTTATTCCGTTATGATATCCTCTACCCTTTTAGGGCTGATACTAACTATGTTCTTTAAGCCCAAAACCTGGTGTGTAGTGTGTCCTGTAAATACCATGAGCAGCAGAATACAGCGGGTGTTATAGTATCCATTGTTCTCAAGGTTTTTATCCCCTATATCTCGAAGCTATATTCCCTGCTCCATTGAAGATCGTCACCGGGTTGAAGGTTAAAGCTGTGGAAGGCCTCGGGAGCCATAACATGCTTCTTACCCCAAAAGGCTATCTGGGACACAGGAAAATTTTCTTTACATTTCAGGGTGACCCCCGATGCTCCGTCTTTAATGGTCCAGGAAAAATCCCGGGGACGGTGTTTCATCAGGGCGTTAACATAATATTCCCTTTGGGGATTCTCTTTAAAACTTACACGCTGGGGCTCTATTTCCAGGGGGCCGGAGAGTTTTTTCCGCCGGAAGGGATGACTGGTTTCAAGGGTAATCTGCTGGGTGATATAACCACCGCCGGGTTTCAGAAAATTGTGGCAATATTCTTCGGTTTTCAAGGGTTCTTCCCCGATATTTTTTAGATCATAGGAGATGATAAGTTTATTTTTTTCCAAGGATATGGTCTTTCGATAATTATAGGCATAGCCCCGTACCCTGCAGTTTTCCTGTAGATATTCCACATGATCCTTATAGGGTTTAACTTCAGTGGGAAAGGGCCTTACTTTATAAGGTTTAAAAAAATTAAAGGCTCTGATGTTCTCTCTGGTTAAAGCCCCAACCCCTATTTTCATAAATTCCTTGCCTATCTTTGTTCCTCGATAACCTATGGGATGGCGCATTCCAAACTCACAGGATAGGCCGATGCCTCCGCTGCCATGGAATTTCCCGTCAGATTCTATGCCCAGAAAGGGGATTTTTTTCAGACTGACTTGATCGACAATACCTGTCCAGTCAAAACGGGATCCTGTATATACCGTACCGGGAGTTAAAAGGCTGAGACTCAGATGATCATTTTTAAGTTCCATTTTATCCATGGGATTATACTCTCCATTCATTCTTAAAGGGGTATTTTAGTCTTTAATTAAGCAACCACCATTAGAATATCATAAAAGTGATCATCGGTAAAACAGCTTATTCTTAAAGTTTGCATCTTTCCAATGGAGAAACCGGCACCCAACGGCGTAGAGAATTAATTAAATATACAGCTTCTGCCGCCTTAAGATCTTCAAGATAAAGTACCCGTTGCTTTATGGTTTGCTCTTTTAACAGCTCCTGTCTAAAGACACCGGGAAGCAATCCCGATGAGACAGGGGGGGTATATAACTTGCCCTGCAGCTGCAATACCAAATTCCCTATGGTAAATTCCGTTAACTCAGCCATCTCATTGTGCAGTAAGGTAAAATCCGCCGATTCCTGCTGCCTCATATTGTAGGGTTCTCTCCAGGTGGTTTTATGATAAAGCAGTGGATTTTTTGAATCCATAGCCATGGGGCATAGAGCAAAGGTCCCCTCATTTTTTTCCGGAAGCTCACCATATTGGATTTCAGACTCTCCCCGGGCATTAAGGGTTATACGGATCCGTAGAGCCTGCTCAAGGAAGGTTTTTTCCAATTCCCTTAAATCTTCTATCATCTGAGCTCTATGGAAGGTAAAACCGAAGAATTCTGCAGACCAACTAAGACGCTCCAGATGTTCTTCAAGAAGAAAAAAGCCCTGCTCCGGGGTCCACAACAGGGTTTCCAGTAATTCAAATTCCGGCAGAGGACCATTGATAATCCGGCTTTTTAACAGCGCTTCGGCATACTCTCCCTGCTGGGAGGAATCCCACACAACGCCCCCGCCAACGGAGTAACTGGAATAGTCACCCCAATTTACAAGACGTCGAATAGCCACATTAAACTGTCTTTTCCTTCCCGGGTGGATATAGCCCATGGAACCGGTATAAATTCCTCTTGCATGGGGTTCCAACTGTTTAATGATCTCCATGGTTCTTACCTTGGGCGCCCCGGTGATGGAGGCACAGGGGAACAATGCCTGGAATATCTGAAGAAGAGAAGCCTTGGTTTCACAACTTGCCTGGCTTACCATCTGAAATACCGTTGGATAAGCCTCAAGGTGGAACATTTCTTCAACCTTCACCGAACCGCTTTTAGCGATTCGCCCAAGGTCGTTGCGTATCATATCTAGAATCATCAAATTTTCCGCCCTGTCCTTCTCGGAATGAACCAGATCATTTGCTTGAGTCCTATCTTCTTGGGGGCCATTTCCTCTAGGGGAGGTTCCTTTCATGGGCCGGCAGGTTATTTTTTTTCCTTGCTGATGAAAAAAAAGCTCCGGGGAAAAGCTTAAAACCTGTTGATCTCCAATATCCATCCAGCTTGCGTATCGGCATTGCTGGGCCTGAAGGATCCTTTGAAAAAATGAAAGCTGCGCCTCTCTGGAAGAGGATAATCCCGGTCCCTTTAAGGGCATGGTGTAATTAACCTGGTAACTATCACCCTGCTTTAGATAACGGTGAATTTCATGGATGGAATCTTGGTATTCCTGAGGAGAAATAAGGGGCTTCCAGGAATCCGGAGGAAAATTATCCATAAATGGTAACTCTTGATCTAACAGGTGATGAAGCGGGCCCTGTAAAAAACTGCCATGCAGTTCAAAGTACATCAGGGGCAGACCTTCCATGGGCGGATGACAGCTTAAAGCAGAATCAAAGGCCGGGGCCGCTTCGTAGGATATAAAACCAACGGCGAAGAGTCCCTGCTCTTCCACCATAGATTCAATTCGCTCTATAAGGCGGGGGATGTCCCCAAGGTCCGAGGTCTGAATAATCTCTTGAGGATGGTCATATTTGTACCATAGATTTATTTCACCGGCCTGCAGCAGAATCATGGAGGAATTATGCAGAAAAGCAAGGGGGATGTCAAAGCAGAAACAGTGTTTCTTTTCTATTTAACTTCCGAGAAGAGTTCCTCAACTTCCTTTTGTGAAAATGAATAGTTGCTGTTACAGTTATGGCATTGCAGTGACATGGGAAATTCACCCTTCATTACATACTTTCTATCATTTTTTGGTAATTGCTGCAGGAATTTTCCTATTCTTTTTTTACTGCATGGGCAGAAAAAATCCAGGGGGGTTTTCTTCAATACCTCCGGTGAAAATTCTCCTAAAAAGGCCTGTAGATATTCCTGGGGCTGAGTTCCCTGGGCATAACTCTCTCCAAGAGAAGGAAGATTTGCCGCCGCTTTTTCCAACTTATCCAACTCATCCTCATCGGTTCCAGGCATTATCTGTAAAAAAAGAGCTCCGGCAGCCAGAACTTCTCCATCTTTGCCAAAGTTTATGCTCAGGTTTATCTGACTGGGGATCTGTTCTGACTCCAGATAATAACTGGCTATATCCTGACCAAGGTTTCCATATTTCAAATGAACGGTACTGCTATAGGGACTTTTACTCTTATCCTCCAGCCGTGTGACCTTCATGGTTCCGTTGCCGAATAGAGGAGCCAGGTCCAGACTGGTAAGTTCTTCCTTTAAAGGGATAGGATTATGTTTCAGATAGCCGCGAACACTTCCATGCTTATCGGCCTCTACAGAAAGCCCTCCTATGGGACCGTCACAGTTGATATCCAGCTGTATTCTACCCTGATCCTTCAGATTGGCCGCCATGACTAATACCGCCATATAGGCGTGTCCCAAAACCAGCGTTTCCAGGGGACCTAATTCAAGGTTATGCTGCATCTCTCTGATTACCCGGGTGGCGTGGAGTATCTGTCCCCGGAACTTTCCCTTCTGTAAAATAAAATGATAGTTTTTCTGAAGGGCCTTTTCCCGGTAGTTTTCTTTCAGAGTTAATTTTGACGGCTTTTTCTGCATATTCCTCTCTCCTGCTCCGAAAAGATAGTGAATGCAGCACAATGGGTCAAGAGGTACTGTTCCATGGCATTATAATGGAGACCTAAAAAGGCTTCAGCTCTTTGGGGGGGCTCCTGTGCCCATAGTACCAGGGGAATCAGAATCATTAATATTAGAAAGATTTTTTTCATGATTTTCACTTCTCACATTCCATTCTAATTTCTCCCTGGGAATAAAGAAAAGGATTACAATAAGAGGTAAAGGAAATAGAGAGTAAACCAGAAAAAGCGATTCCAGTCCCCAGTGTTTGGAAATCAAGCCCCCCAGGGTACTGCCTAAAAAGGCGGAGCCTCCACGGATAACGGCGGAATAAAGGGTCATAGCCTGGGCTAGTTTATCCCGGGAGACAAAACGGTTGATCACAGCTATGGAAATACTATGAAGAAGACCGAAGGTGACCGAGTGGAGCACCTGACTCATGGTAAGAATAAGACTGTCTTTGACCAAGGAATAGAGGAATAACCGCAGGGCCACCATTACAAAGGTAAAAATTAACAAGGGCTTCAATCCCCGTCGGCGGATTAATGGTCCGCTGAGGAAGATCAGGGGAATTTCAAAGAGTGCACCCAACCCCCATTGCAGATTTATTCGGGTTATGGAGGTTCTTTCTCTTAAAAAGATGGAAAAAAAGGAAAAATAGGCCGATTGGGCAAACCAGGCGACAAAAAGTAACGCCATAAGCAGCCAAAAGATTCTGGGGATGGGCGGCCCCTTGGAGACCTTGACGTCTTCTTGCTTGCGCCCTCCCCTGGCGGGTAATAAAAATAGAGTACCCATGGTCAAAAGGGTGGTCACTAGAATAAGCAGATTAAAGGATCTTACAAAATTCACCTCCAAAATACCCGAATAATCAATGACCACGGTGCAAAGAAGAAATCCGATGCTGCCCCAGACTCGAAGTTTACCGTAATCTTCCTGAGGATTATCCAAACTATTGCTGAGCAAAGCGTCGGAGAGAGGAACGATGGATTTCAGAGAGATACCGATGAGCCCGATCAAGATCAGGGTAAATATAAAGGAGAAATCAAGCCCCATGAGAAAGAACAGGGGTAGCAGAGAAAGGTATCCCAAAAAGAGCAGGCTTCGATAACGGCCGCTTCGATCTGCCAAGACTCCGATAAGCAAGGGCCCTGAGACACCCACCAGCTGATATACTCCCTGATGCGTTCCAAATTGTAGATAATCCCAGCCCAGTTCATTAAGCAACAACTGCAGATTGGGAGTGATTACCGCAAAAAGAGTAAAACATGTCAAATAATAGACGGCAAATCCTCGTTTCAACTCTGCTGCCTCCGAGCCTCATAAAGCAGAATCCCCGTAGCCACTGAAACATTGAGGGAATCCACATGGCCGGTCATAGGAATGGAGACCAGGCTGTCGCATTTATCCTGCAACAACCGGGAAATACCCTTTCCTTCACTGCCCATAACCAAAACGGTGGGTCCCTTTAAATCCAGAGAAGCGGCAGGCTCTCCTTTCATATGGGCTCCGTATATCCAATAACCAGCCTCTTTCAGTTGGTCCATGGCCCGGCTAAGATTGGCGGTGGTCAACAGAGGCACCCATTGTACGGCCCCGGCGGAGGTTCGGGCCACGGTGTCGTTTTCCGAGGCGGAACGCCGCTTGGGGATAACCACCAGATCCACCGAGAAGAGATCGGAGGAACGCAGAATAGCCCCTAGGTTATGGGGATCGGTGATGCTGTCCAGTATAAGCACCAGAGGATTTTTTCTATGAGAAACCTTGGATAAAAATTCTTGTATATCGGAAATGGCTTTTCCCGTCTCGGCGGTTTCCTGGGTGGAAAGGAAGCAGAATCCCCGATGATCCCGGGACATTTTATCCATTTCTTTTGGAGATATCCGTTTTAACGTGCCGCCTTGGGCCTTGCACAGCTTTATCAACTCTTCAATACGTGTGCCTTTTTTACAAAGATAAAGCACTCCGGGGCTACTTTGTTTCAGCAGCTCTTCCACCCCATGAAAACCGGTTACCACACTGCCTTTAATATCTGCCATAGGGCCTCCTGAATAATTGAGAGAAACACTATCATATCACTGTGCCATGGGGAATCACAAGGTAATCTCTTTTAAATGTTACCTGAATGCCTGAGAAATTCTCTTGATCAATGGGCTAGGCTTTCGGGATTACCAGATTTACCTGCAACAGGGCCTTTAACGCATCGGTGGAACGGGTTCTGCCCATTATAAAGGCTCCTTTGATTGGACAGATCTATGACTTTAGCAGCAAGAGTTTTACTACTGTTTTAAGTGCCGGACAATTTGGCAGAAGGCAGTTATGGGTGAAGGCGACGATGTTTCCCGGGGGAAATTTTAACCACGGAGCACGCGGAAGGGTAGGAATGGGGGGATTCTGTTCGGATAATGCATTTAATATATCAGCATTTATGGGGTTTAATTAAGGTTCTGTAGGATTGGGGGAAAAAGTTCACCCTTCTATAACGCGCCACACCAATCCAAGTCCTTTGTATTCTCGGTAATCTAACGTCCGCATCAGCAGCAATTTGTTATGGTGCGTTTTTAATAACCACTCCAACTCCCCTAATATAGGAAGTGTAAGAATGGTCCAGTATATTCAATTGATATTTTTTTCTGTTAGATTTTATCCAGTATTCAATTGGATTTCAGTTTTCAAATAAAAGAAATATCTTAATTAATACCTATTACAATATCTAATCAAATTACCTCAATATTTTCTCTTCGCAGGCCTTTTTAATTTCTTCTGAACTCTAATCTTAATCTCGATTCGAAAGGTGCTGGTTGAACAGCCATTTCACTACTTCTGGATCGCTATAAGCCGGAGCACTGTGTCCCATTCCTGCGTAATGGCTTCTCTTGAAGATCTCAACTCCTGCTAGGCTTAGAGTGGTAATGGTGCATTCATAACCCGAAATGGTTTCGGTTTCTACCGTCTCAACAGCTCCGGCACTTGTATCAAGGCCTTTGACATAGGCGTAGGCCTTGTTGGAGTTGCGCCTTTCATCATTTGGATTTTCGCTCAATAATCCGTTGCCATATCCAAAGTCGTAGGAATCGTTCAGGCCCACGTGGTACCAGACCGAAGTTTTACCCGCGATGGCCGCAGATAAAGTGGTGTTGCTTCCGCCTGCACAGCGGACGATTCCTGCAACGGTTAGTTCCTGTTTCGCTTCTAGATTTGAGGCGAAAGGATAGGAACCTGAACCGCCAGCGGAGAATCCTGCCAGATAGATTCTATTCGTATCGATTCTATAGTTGGCAACCAGTTCTGCGACCATGGCATAGACCCAATCGCTATTAGCGGCGGCATCCAGGCAAAAGCTTGGGTAGCCCTGCATTCTGTCTGTGTTATTCGCAATGAGGCTTCCCGAGTAGTGAACATTGATCATCAGAGGATAGCTCCGGTCTGCATTGTAATCCTTATCGTAATTCCAGGGCAGCATAAGGTTGTAATTTCGCGAGGTTCCGTTGTCGTCATAAATTTTTGTTTCATAGTAAGGCTTATCAGCTTCATCGAAGTTTTCGCTGATTGGATCGTGTTAAAACGGCTGATCACCAGAGGAGTCGAGGGGATTCGTGCATGAAAACAGCACGAGAAAAACGATTGTAAAGGCTGATATAATTACGGTAGTACTAATGGATTTTTTCATGATTTCTATCTTCTCCAAATATCATTTAAATACATGATATGTCATTAAAAAAACAACTTATTATTAAATGTGTTAAGTATGATCTAAAAAGATTACTAAATCACAATATAATCTAATGCTCATCTCGGTCAATACTGCGGCAGAACGCCCGCTATCAGCGGCCCAATCGTCCCGAAGGGTTGGCGCGATTTTTGAGTGGAGGAACGATCAGTTCCGAAACGGCCGAAGGCAAAAATCGTGACAAAGATTGGGTCCGTTGCATAGCTTTGTTATATTTCAGGTTATCCCAGCACTATTTTTTCAGGAATAAGTTCTATAATTTTTTTCTTTACTGTATTTAGCTTACTTCGGTAATCAATACGATTGTAATATTGTAATACTCCTACAATTACTGATTCTTCTATTTATAGTTTTTCTGAAATTGATCTTATTTAGACTTCTGAATAATATATTGTTTTTGTTTTTA
>JAQICO010000157.1 GCA_027858495.1 Spirochaetaceae bacterium | reverse complement strand
AAAGACAATGCAAAAATAGGTATATTGAACAGAGGAGAAGCAGCTCTCCGTTTTATCCGGGCAGTCAATGAATATAATGCCCAAAACAACACGTCTCTTCAGACCGTTGCCTTTTACATTGATAAAGAAGAATATGCACCCTTTGTAAAGCAAGCCGATTATGGTGTGGCCCTGTCCTCCATGAACTTGTATCCTGGAAAACAAAAAAGTCCCTATTTAGATCATGATCTGATGTTACAGGCCTTAAAAACCTCGGGCTGTGATGCCATCTGGGTCGGTTGGGGATTTGTATCGGAAGATGCACCCTTTACCGAAAAGATAGAACAAGCGGGAATTGTATTTTTAGGCCCATCCAGTAAGGCCATGGCTTTGTTGGGAGATAAAATCCAGGCTAAAGATTTAGCTGAAGCCTCAGATGTACCCATCCTACCATGGAGTAAAAAATCCGTGGATAACCTAGAGGAAGCAAAAAAGGTCTCTCTTGAGATCGGTTACCCCGTGATTGTTAAAGCAGCCAATGCCGGTGGCGGTAGAGGTATCCGCTTTGTAATGACCCCCGAAGAACTGGAAACACAATATAATTCAGCCAGAGAAGAAACCATCCGAATTACTGGAAATTCAGTAGTATTTATTGAATATCTGGTAGAACAGGGTCGCCACCTGGAGGTTCAGGTACTTGCAGATAGTCATGGAAATATAAATACCTTTGGAGTTAGAGACTGTTCGGTACAGCGTAAAAACCAAAAAATCATAGAAGAAACTCCACCACCAAATATGGATGAATCTCAAATGAAAGAGATGGAAGAAGCCGCAGCTAGGTTGATTAAAGCAGCCGATTATGTTGGAGCCGGTACGGTGGAATACCTCTTTGATCTAAGGAGTAACCGCTTCTTCTTTATGGAAGTAAATACCCGTCTTCAAGTGGAACATCCAATAACAGAAACACTTTATGGTATTGATCTGGTGAAGGGTCAGATAGCTGTAGCCATGGGTAATGTGGTGGATTGGTCAGACAGAACCCCCAGGGGCAGTGTGATAGAAGTACGGTTAAACGCCGAAGATCCCGATCGGGATTTTAATCCTGCACCAGGTCTGGTAAACCTTTTTAAAGCTCCTGCCGGTCCAGGGATACGTGTGGATTCGGGAATTGAAGAAGGTTCAGAGATTCCCTCGGAATTCGACTCCATGGTTGCAAAGATTATTGCTCAGGGAGATAACCGTCATGAAGCCATAAGCCGACTTAAACGAGCCCTTTCAGAGATGCGTATCCGGATTAAAGATGGAACCACCAACCGAAGTTTCTTACTTGAGCTATTAGATAATCCTAAAATTCTCCAAGGGGGAGTTCATACCGGTTTTGTTGAAGAACTATTAAAGAATAGAACCCTAGAAATCAATAAAGAGGAGACCCAAAGGGCATTGGTTGCCGGAGCAGTGGAATTTTACCTGCAGCAGAAAGACCAGGATTTTATGAATTTCCGTCAACAGCTGGCAAAGAGCGGTCGACCGAGAAACCTTCCAAAATCCCAGGGCCAGGAAGTTATATTGTCCACCGGTGGTAATAGTTACACCTTTCAGGTAAATGAACTTTCTCAGGGCTACTACGAGTTAGTTCAGGAAAACCAGATTATACATTGCCAATACGTAAGAAATGGGCAAGAGGGAACTCTTTTTTTAAATGAAAATCGCTATAACATCCTTATGGTCCCTCGGGGAGACGTTCTTCAATGTGAAGTTGATGGAGTACCGGTTCTCCTGGAATCAGATTCAGGGGGATATGTAAGCTCCCCCTCACCTGCCATTGTTCTTTCGGTAAGCTCGAAGGTTGGCCAAAAGGTTAAAAAAGGACAAGTATTGCTGGACCTTGAAGCCATGAAAAAGGAAATGCTGGTGGAAGCCCCCAGTGATGGTACCATCACTGAAATATGTGTAGATGACGGCGCACAAGTGTCCGCCGGTCAACCATTATTACAGTTAGAAATTGGAGAAGAAGAGGAAGTTCAAGTAGAGGCCACCCAAGCGGCCGTTGAATTTAAAGACTTTCAATCCAAAGAAGCCCAAAGCATTCAATGCGAACGCAGTTTAAAGGGATTATTCCTTGGATTTGATATGGATGACAGCGAAAACGATAAACTCAGCTGTTTGATTCAGGGAAAGAATTCTCAATTAACGGTGCAGCTTCTAGATTTAATTGAAGCCTATAATGCCATAGAAGGTCTTTTTGCTCCTGTGGAAGAAACCGACAGTTCTCTGGCACGGCCCATGACCTATCCTGAATTACTTATGCATTATTTCCGTAGAGTAGACGATAGAGAGAAGGGTCTGCCCCAGGCTTTTTTAGATGATTTAAACAGAGCCTTTGACCTTTATCCCGGTTGTAACTGCAGTGTGGAGATTCAGCAAGAAGAAGCATTATTCCATATATTCAGATCCCATGGACTGAATGTAAAGAAACAAAATGTACTTAAGGTTCTTCTTTCTGCGTTAACCAAATTGGATTTTACAGAAGAACAAAAAGAAAGAGCAAAAATGCTTCTGGATGAACTGATTATTTTCAGTAGAAAATCAAACATGTCTGTAACCGATGCAGCCATCCATGGAAGATATAAAATTATCGACAAACCCCGTAGAGATATCTATGAGCAGAAGAATAAAGAAAACCTTCAACAAGTGGTTGAAAAGATTTCAAGCCAAGCTCCTAGTAGAGACGATATTTCTCAAATAGACAACAGCGGTTCTATGGTACTGAGAGAGCTGGTATCCCGTGCCTATGACCAAAAAGATCAGGCAGCTACACTTTTAGAATTGATTGGACATAAATTAAACCGGGACAGACAAATAATTTCTACAGAAACTTTTGAACTTCAAAACCTTAAAGGATCATTAATTAAATCCAAGCAACAAAAAAAATCCGTGCTTTGCGCAGTAATTCTATTGGACAAAAACCCAGAAGAATTACCTGATATTCTAAGTTTAAAGAAATATTTTAATTCGGAAGATATTCAGGAAGTGGTTCTGCTGTCCCAAAGAGAAAATGCTAATAGCGACTCTTCAATCTTCAAAAAAATAGAAACCACACAAGCATGGGCCGAACTGAACATAACCCTGGGGATTTATCAGGAAGACCTTTGGACTTTCCGAAATTATACCTTTAAAGAATCCTGGATTGAAAACCCTCTTCACCGAGATTTCAGCCCGTTGCAATACCGGGAACTCAGAGTATACCGACTGGCTAATTTCAATATAAAAATGCTTTATCGTCAGGAAAATGTATTTCTATTAGAAGCAACAGCCCAGGATAATCCCAAGGATATTCGACTGATATCTCTGGTGGATATTTCAGATGCTGGAATAGAGAAGGACCGGTCCGGTAGAGTGGAACGACTGGTTTTCTTAGAATCAAGATTGATGGATGCCATTTATGCCATGAGAGCCGCTCAATCAGCCTATAAATATAGACTGGTATGGAACAGAATCATCGTACATAACAGAACCCTATTGGAATTATCCTTTAAAGAATTGCAAAAATACGGTGAAAATTTCATGCCTCTGACTAAAGATCTCGGTCTTGAGAAAATGGTTATCTTTACGGTAAGAAAACGTTGGAGTGAAGATGAAACTCGTGAAATGCAACTGGATTACACCGTGGTTGCCGAGGATAAGTTTGACCTGCGTCACCGAACACCCTCTGAAGAATTACTCAAAACCTACAATAAATACGTTTCGAGAGCTGTGGTTGCACGGCAGCGTAATTCTGTTTACCCCTATGAATTCATTAAATTATTAACCGGTTCTAGAACCTTGGACAACCAGGTCGAGTCTGGCGGTTTTGAAGAATTCGATATATCCATTTTAGAAGATGGAAGTCAGAATATCGTTTCATGCCAAGGCCGTGATGCAGGTCATAATGAAGGGAATATAGTCTTTGGTATCGTGACAAACAAAGTAGATTTCATGTCTGAATCCCTGAAAAGAGTGATCATTCTCTCCGATCCTACCAAAGACTTGGGAAGCTTAGCAGAGCCGGAATGCCGAAGAATTAATGCGGCCTTGGATCTTGCAGAGAAAGAAAAGCTTCCAGTGGAATGGATTGCCATTTCCTCTGGTGCAAAAATCACCCTGGACAGCGGTACCGAGAACTTGGACTGGACAGCCTCAACCCTGCGTAGAATTATTAATTTCACACAACAGGGTGGAGAAATAAATATTATCGTACCTGGAATCAACGTGGGTGCCCAATCCTATTGGAATGCCGAAGCTACCATGCTGATGCATACTCGGGGTTTATTAATTATGACCAACGAAGGATCCCTACTGCTCACGGGTAAAAAGGCACTGGATTTCTCTGGTTC
>JAQICO010000354.1 GCA_027858495.1 Spirochaetaceae bacterium | reverse complement strand
GGGAGATGGTGATTCACGCTCAAATTATACGACCACCGGTCCTTGAGAATCTCCTTTGTATTTAAAAAAAACCGCCGCTGCCAGGGCCGCAGCTAAAACCAATATAATCAGAATCCATTTTTTCATTGCTTTACTCCTGCGCCGGAGACTACTCCGTCTTTTATTTTCAGCACCCGATCTTTATCGGTCAAAGCGCTGTCATCGTGGGTGACCATGATCAAGGTATGACCAAGCTCATTGAGATGGTTAAACAACTGCATTATTTCATCCTTAGTTTGGCTGTCCAGGTTACCGGTGGGTTCATCGGCGAAGAGAATCAAGGGTTGATTTACCAAGGCCCTGGCTATGGCCACCCGCTGCTGTTGCCCCCCGGAAAGTTTCCCTGGGGGATGATCTTTTCGGTCCCATAGGTCCACCTTATCCAGGGCGTTTTTTGCCAATTGCATCTTCTCTGAATGATTAATATCCAGTGGAGCCAGGGGTAACAGCACGTTTTCCAAGGCGGACATATAGGGCAGCAGATTGAAGGCCTGGAAAATAAATCCAAGATATTCGCTTCGGAACCGGGCCAGGCCGTCGGAATTTAACAGACCTCCGTAAAGGGAGATCTCATCGACCACCACTTGGCCTTCACTGGGATGGAGCAACCCTGCCATGATGTTGAGCTAGGTGGATTTCCCACTGCCCGAGGGGCCTATCACCTTGATGAAATCGCCCTTGTTGATAGAAAGATTTACATTCTTCAAGGCATGAACCGTAGATTCACCCTCTCCATAATTTTTATGTAGATTTGTTATATTTATCATGTTGCCCTCCTTTATAGGCTGTTCATACTTTCCACTGGATCTATCCGGGCGGCCTTCAAGGCCGGTCCCAGGGATGCCAAAAGGGAAAGGACCATAAGGGCGGTAAATCCTGCAAGGGATACCACCGGAGAAATAAGAATTTCAGCCAGGGATAATCCGGTTAAACGGGGCAGAAGGGTTAGGCTGACCAGGGAGGAGAGTCCTATGCCCAACAGCCCCGCCGCCAGGGAAATCAACAGGGTTTCTGTTTGTATTATCTGCAAAATATTTTTGCCGGAAAATCCAAGTGCACGGAAGATACCAATCTCCCGGTGACGTTCCGCCACCGAGGCGGTCATCACGGCAAAGGTTAAAAAAGCACATAACAGAGCAATCAGCAGCCCCAGACTCAGGGCAAAACGGTTAAACCGCTGAACCATCTCCATACGCTGGTTCATCACCTGGCGAATGGCCTTTACATCGGCGTCTGGCAGGGCCTGGGATATCTGACTCACCATTTCGTCGATGGGACAGTCACTGCAAAGGGCCGATACATCGATGAGAGAGATCTGACCCGGCCGGGCTAAAATCTCTTCAACCTGGGACATATGCCCCAGGATTACCCGGTCATCCTGACTTCCCGTGGCCTTTATAATGCCTGCCACCCTAAGGGCTGTTTCATCGATGATGATTTCGTCCTGCAGGGCCAATCCAAGGGATAGAGCCACATCAGATCCTACCAACACCTCCCCTTTATTCTGAGGGAAGAGTCCTTCGATATCCCACCAGCTTTTGATCTTCCGTTCTTCCTCCATATTCACACCGACCAGTAAGACATTCTCTTCGGTTTCATTGGTCTTTACAGTTACCGCACCAATCAGCTTGGGAGAAACCGCCCGGATATTTTCATGGTTTGGGATATTGTAAATTTGCTGAATGTCCAGTGCATTAAGCTCTTCCAAATGGGTTACCACCGAAGAAATATTCACACCGCCGTAGGAAAGGGAAAGATCATCTCTACGGGGCATCACCACAATGTTGGCTCCATATTCATCAAACTGCTTCTCGATACTCAATTCCTGGCTTCGTACAAAGGTAACCAGAGCTAATACGGCAGTTAGACTTAAGGCCATGGAGCTGAGCAAAAAAAACCTTTTGCCCAGTTGTCTCTGAATGGACAACAGAGAGATTTTGTATAAATTCATAGAACGTCCCCTTAGAAATATCTAATACCGGCAGCGATATCACTTTGAGAGATCACCAGATGATCTCCCTGGATGGTACGTTCCAGGGGAGAGGGATTACACCCGCCCTTCTCTTCATTGATTCTGACCGAGGCGAAGCGCTGGCCGCAGTTGTTGCACACCATGTTATCACCTTCCTGACGGTATCCCCGCTTCGACCCATAACAAACATCACAGGCATCAAAGGCTGCCCGGACAATCCCGTCGGAGGATCGCAGGACAAAAAAATCCACATTGGTTCCGTTAACTTCATGCCGGTAATATTTGGCGATACCGTCGTCGAATTCGCCCAAAGGTATAACCACATTATCTCCCTGGGTGCTCAGTCCCTGACCAGAACTTACAGTCTGGGCTTGTCTTGCGGGCAGTACAAAAATCACCACCACCAGGGCAACGGCCAAAACCCCAGCAATACCTAGAAACAGGGGTGTTTTCTCATTTTTACTTTTATTATTATTTAAGACTCTATCTTTCTTATTCTCAGTCATTGTTTTCTCCAATAGGTTTAGTTTCAGTAATATTTCAAAAAGAAATAAACTGCTTTAGAGAATCCATTTACTTAGCTCTGGAATTTAAGCAATCAAAACAAAGGGGATTCTCTGTAAAACTCCGGGATTAAAAGATCACTATTCCCGGCAGGTAATAAAGGAAGGAGAATTTCAACAGAGGAATTGAATGGTTTTTTGGGATAGATATTTTACCAGGGAATACTCCTGGAATTTAAAATGATAGGTTTGATATATCAGATTTCTCGGTTGGGAAAATAGGTTGTAGCTGACCAATGGGCCAGCCATAAGGGGAGATGGAAAGGAGAATTGAACATCCTGTACTTGTTCTTTCTCCATGGAACAGGGACTGGCAAGCAGCTCTAGATCCAGAGGTAAAGAATTTTCGTCGCAATGCTGTTGGGTCATAACAACAGGTAGAGAGTGACAATTAGCCAGGGAAATACAGCTATTGTCAGCCTGGGGGAAGAGAGAAAAACCAAGACATAAAACTAAGATGGCCCATGATATTTTCTTCACAACCATATAATACTAATCTTTTGCTCCTTTGCATAGACTATATATGCTATAGGTTAAATAGTTTTTAACCAAGGTAGATTTACCCACCTGTCTTGCCCCTAATAAAGCGACCACAGGAAAGCGGTTAAGGAGTTTAAGGATTTGATGTGTTTTTATCCTTTCAACAAAGGTTTGCATATTTAAAGTACAGCATTAAAAATACAAACCTTCAACGGCAAATTACCATAGGTATCCCATGCAGAGCTGAGAAATGGGTCCCAGTTTGTTTCCTACTATTTCCCTCTTATCTGTTAGATCCGGGTGATCTGTTGTCATCTCTCTTTTTTAAACAACAGATCACACAGATGGGGAGAGGAAAGAGAGGGAGAATACAATCCCTTTCCTTCCTTCTTATCTGTTAGATCCGGGTGATCTGTTGTTACCTTTCTTTTTTGAACAACGGATCACACCGATGGGAGGGGATTTAATCGGATTATTAAAAGCTAATTTTCACCGGACAATGGTCCGAACCCAATACCTCGGGTAGAATCACCGATTCCTTAATCTGCCCATCAAAGGCCTGGTTAACACAGTGATAATCTATACGCCAGCCGACATTCCTGTCTCGGGCCTTCATACGATAGGACCACCAAGTATATTGATCCGGTTCGGGATGACGCACCCGGAAGGTGTCCACCCAGCCGGAGGATAGAAATTTTTCCATCCATTGGCGTTCCTCGGGCAGATAACCGGGATTCTTTTCATTCTGTTTAGGGTTGGCCAGGTCGATGGGTTTATGAGCAATATTGTAATCCCCGCAGATGATCACATTCCTTCCCTGCTGCACCAGCTTTTCCGCCCGTTCAAGTAGGGCATCACAGAATTCCACTTTATAGTTAATCCGTTTACCCTCAGCCTGAGAGTTGGGAAAATAGTTATTCATCAGACTGAAGTCTTCAAAGTGCAGCACCTGGGTTCTGCCCTCTATATCGAAATCAGCAGCCCCGAGGATTTCTACTTCCAGGGGTTTTTCCTTGCAATACACGGCGGTTCCGCTGTAGCCCTTACGTTCTGCGCTTTGGAAAAAAGCATGGTAATCTTCCGGGAAAAAATCCTGGCTTAGTTGATCAATTTGTGCCTTGGTTTCCTGAATACAAAATACATGGGGATTCTGATCCTTTAAAAACTGAAAAAGACCCTTTTTTTCCGCGGCTCTGATGCCGTTCACATTCCAAGAGATTACTGATTTCATGGTAGAAGTGTATTGTATTAGTCCCTTCCTGTAAATCCTGAAATATCTTTTGTTTGTACTTATTACAATTTATCAAAGAAAAAAAACTCCCTCCCAATGGATTGGCAAATACAGGGGCTCTGAGTTAAACTCTCCTGGGAGGCTATTCAATGATTGAGTGGTTTGGAACGGCCATGTCTGTAATTGTGGCCCTGTCGTTAATGCAGAAAAAAATAAAAACCCTTAGAATTATTAATTTGATCGGTGCAGTGGGTTTTGCCAGCTATGGCTTATTAATCAAAGCCTGGCCTGTATTGGGACTCAATGCCTTTATTGCCTTGGTTGATATCTATTATCTTACAGAAATAGTTCGTAGCCAGGATTTTTTCAGTTATATAAGCGGAAAATTGGACAATTCCAAATATTGCCAGCGCTTTATAGAATTTTATAGAGACGACATGGAGAGCTATTTCCCCGGACAGCTGCAGATAAAGGGTCTTAAATACTGCCTGATTCTAAGGAATATGATACCTGTTTCTATCATTCTTCTACAGGAACATAGTTCCGATGAGGCTGAAATTGTGGTGGATTACGCAACGCCCTCCTATAGAGACCTAAGAAATGCCCAGTTTTTCCTTCATGAAATTATTCCT
>JAQICO010000139.1 GCA_027858495.1 Spirochaetaceae bacterium | reverse complement strand
CCATTGAGCAATTCCAAGAGCATAAAGTAAGACTTGAAGTTCAGCCCAGCTTTGTGGATGACCAAGGACAGCTGGTGGACCTGCTGCCTTCACAGGCTTTAGGACTACCTCAGCGTTATCATCAGCCCTGGGGTGGACGGTTGCAGCGAATACACGTACTGCCCACGGAATATGGAACCATCTGGGGCATCACCGGAGAGATACTCTTTGAATTGTTGAAGTTAGTGAAACATTAGATCTAAGATTTTCTTGTCCGCTTTAAATTCTCGTGTTAGAATCACCGAACCCTATTATGTCAAAAAATACGCCAACTGAGACCACCATTGCGGTCCTGATAAATCAGATTGAGGGACGCTACCAAAGCCTTCTGCTCAGAGGATTTAAGGAATATGCTGAAAATCACTCCTGCAGATTTATATTTTTTGTTGGAAAATCCTTAAATTCTCCCTATGAATATGAGAATTATTATAATTCCATTTATTCATTAGCCAAGGGATCTGAAATAGACGGAATCATCGTCGCCTCAGGAGCCATTGGAAACTATTTAGACCTGGAAGAAAACAAAGACTTTCTCAAGAGCTATCTAAACACACCCATGGTAACCATTGGCAGCCAATTCCCCGGGATTCCTGGGATCATCACCGATAATTATTCGGGAATGGAGTCCCTGGTTCGGCATCTGGCTCGCTTTCATTATTATCAGCGTATTGCCTATATCTCGGGGCCGCAGAACAACCCGGAAAGCAAAGCAAGATTGGAAAGTTATAGGAAGGGTATTCAGCAGCTGGACCTGCCCTTGGATGAAAAGCTCATTTTCCAGGGGGATTTCAGCTATCAAAGCGGCTACCAATGTGCAGATCAATTTATTAAGCATGGACAGATAGTATTCGATGCATTGATATGTGCCAACGATGAAATGGCCCTGGGAATAATGACGGCCCTTAGAGATAAGGGATTCCATGCTCCCAAGGATTTTGCAATCACAGGCTTTGACGATATTCCTAAATCTCATTACACCTCCCCCCCTTTGACAACGGTACATCAGCCGATAAATCAGCAATCCTATAATGCCTGCGAAATCCTACTTGATATGATAGAAGGAAAATCCTTTAATCAAAGAACCTTAAGCCCCTGCAAACTGATACTTAGAGAATCCTGCGGCTGTGGACGGGGCAATAGAATCTCTCCACAACCCATAACGGCTGGCCAGGAACCCCATAGTCTGTCCTCTCTGGATATAAGGAATATCGGTGACTCTATCCTGGAAAAAGCAAATCCTCCAAAGCAACATACCCGGGAGATAGGGAATATCCTTTCAACATTGCTGGAAAACGTCATTCTAGATATAAAAACCCTTAGAAAGCAGCCCCTGTTTCTCATCGCCCTGAACGACTGGCTGAGCCTGACCTTCCATTGGAACAGCTACACCGAATTGTGGCACAATATTCTTCAACAATGCCATAATGAACTTCTTTCATTGTTGGATCATCACAGAGACAGAGCCTATGTTAATGCTCTCTTTCAGGAAGGTTATGCAGGAGTAGCCCTTCGGACGGCTCAAAAGGAAGCACGGAAATCCGATAAGCTGGAATGGTTATTCTTCGTTTTTCGAAAAATAGCCGTGGAATTAAACGGCTCTCTTCCCCTGACAAAAAGATTTCATAATTTAAAAAAGAATCTTCAGGAATTAGATATCGATGATCTTTATATAATAGGCCACGAAGGGGGTCCTCAGGATAGTTCGGAATTAAAACAGATGACTCTTCTTTATTGGTCGAAGCAACAAGAGGATAGGCAACATAAAAGCTTTCCCTCAAGGGATATTCTTCCCCAAGGATTCCTCCCACTGCACCGGGTTTCTGTGATATTACCCCTGGTTCTACGGGAAATCCATATGGGATATATGGTAGTTTCAGGTAGGGATATTGATCCCTTGGTCTATGACAACCTTCGAGAAGAGATCTCCCTGGCTATGTATACCACTTCTCTCTATGAAAGGAATCAAAGGAAAGAGGAACAGCTGAAACAAACCCTGGACAACCTGAAAAAAAGCGAAGAACGCTATAGAGATATGGCCTTGGTTGTTCCTATGATGGTGGTGGAAACCGGCAGAGAATTGGGAATCCGCTTTGTCAATCAAGCTGCCGAAAAAGGACTTGGTAATTGGGAGAATATTAAAAATCTAAGGAGAATCATTCCCAAGGAAGATCATAAAAGACTAGAAAAGATTCTTATGAAATTAGAATACCGAAGGGAAGCCCTTGTTTATCCGGATATACGATTAATCAATAAAGAGACCCGTAGACTCATACCTGTAGCTCAGTTATCGGGAATATACCATAAGGAATCCCAGGAACTTACAGGCATTCGCTGGAACGCCTTTGATCCGATCCCCTTCATTAAAAAGGCGGTATTACCCGATGAAAACTTTTTTTCTCAGTACCGCATCTCCCCCAGGGAAGAAGAGGTGATAAAGCAGTTGTTACAGGGATTATCCATTCAACAGACAGCTGATAAACTTTTTATTTCACAAAGTACAGTAAAGGGGCATTTAACACAGATTTACTCCAAATTCGGAGTATCGGGAAAGGCTGAACTTCTTCGGGTAATACAGGATTATCAGGTATCGGTCCATGGATACAATCAATATCTATTTACGGTGATGAATTCTCTTTTATCCATCCCCAAAAACAGCACTAAAGGTCCCGGTCAGAATTAGCCGACTTTCAACCTCGGACTTTCAAACCAATATGCAGCAAAAATTCAACAAAACGAATACATCTCATTATTCCGGCACCTTTGGTACCGTATAAATCGGTTCTACAGGTGTCTATCCATATTTTTCTTCCGCCTTATACTGGTTAACAGGAGGATGGAAATGAAAAAAATAATTATTTTAATTTCTGTTATAGTAGTTTTATTAGCAATGGGCTGCGACGTCGCAGGTTCTGAACTAACACAATCCGAAAATAGTGATTCCAGAGCGGTTCAAACATGGAATTTATGGGAACCCATGGATTGGTTCAATACCTCGGTTTGGAACAAAGCCAATTGGGCAAATAATGGTTTTTTCAATTGCGGTTGGAACCCTAATAACGCCTACTTTTCCAACGGGAAACTGGTACTGAAACTGGATAATACCTGGAGCAATGGATACCCCTATTCAGGAGGAGAATACCGTACAAACAATACCTTCAGCTACGGATATTTTGAAACCAACATGAAGGCTGTGGCAAAATCCGGTACCGTAACGGCGTTCTTTTTATACACCGGAAGCCCCCGGGATGAGATAGACTTTGAAGTATTGGGGAAAAACACATGGCAGGTTCAGTTAAATTATTTTGTAAACGGTGTAGGCGGACATGAAAAGATTATTAACCTGGGCTTCGATGCTTCCCAGGGATTTCATAAATACGGTATTGAATATGGAAACGGTTATATAAACTGGTACATCGATGGGAATTGGGTCTATGGAGTGAATAACCAGGGTTTTAATGCTAATTGGGGTGCAGCCATGCCAAGCCATCCTATGCAAATCATGGTAAATCACTGGCCAGGTACCGGAGTGGACGGCTGGTTGGGCTCCTATTACTACGGAGGCCCGACCTATGCAGAATACGATTATATTTTATATCGCCCCTAGCAAGTAGGGAAGAAGGGCAGAAGGGCAGGTTTAATCTTCCAGGGATTTAAGTTGCCAATGCTAATAGAATGGGTTACCATTATTAATGAGAAGGGTTTACCTTTTCAAACTATCTTAAGATCCTTAAAAGCTTTAAGGATCTTTTGTTATTTAAGAAAAGAGGAGTTTTTATGAAAAAATACTTGTTATGTCTTGTAGTTCTAATGGTTTTCATATCCTGCGGAACAGGTGGTAGTTCAACAGTCGATTTAAGCGACGACTATTACACAAATCTTTACGATTATGGGCCCGATTCCAGCCTTTTAGGCCGGGAAATAAACATGGGAAATTATCTGGAAGCCGATGAGAATGAGGGCTCTTGGACAAATGGACGGTTGATACAGGAAGCTTACTTTCCCGATATAAAGGCCCAGGGCTTTGATACAGTGAGAATTCCCATAAGATGGTCGGATCATGCACAACTTAGTTCACCCTACACCATTGACAGCGCCTTTATGGACCGGGTAAAGGAAGTGGTGGATTGGGCATTGGCTGCAGATTTACATGTTGTGATGAATGTACATCACTATACAGAGATGATGGACCAAGAAGAGTCTGCTCAGACAGGACATATCGCCCGACTGGTTTCTATATGGGATCAGATTTGTGATGAATTTCCCCTGGCAGACTATGGTTCAGAAGACTTGGTTTTTGAATTACTAAACGAACCCAATGGAACCATCGGCTACGATGACTGGGATAATATTATTGCTCAGTTGACCGAAAAGATCTGGACCGATAATGGGTCCACCCAAAATACGGGGTCGGGAAAACGTAAGATTATGGTGGGAACAGCCAACTGGGGAGGACCACATGGATTAGCTGAATTGGATTTACCCTCAGCCTGTAATAGCGAAAATACCTTAATCACCATTCACTGGTACGAGCCCTTTCATTTTACCCATCAGGGAGCGGAATGGGTGGATGGTTCAGATGCGTGGATAGGCACCTCATGGCTGGGAAGTTCCTCGGAACAGGCCCCTCTTATTGAACTCTATGATAGTGTAACCTCCTGGAATGCTGCAGCCGGCCGAGGATTTGAAGTCTTTGTTGGAGAATTTGGGGTATACACCAAATATGCCGATGCAGCCCAGCAGAAGGCCTGGACAGCCTTTATAGCCCGGGAAGCGGAGAGTCGGGGATTCAGCTGGGCCTACTGGGAACACAGCTCAGGCTTTGGAGCCTACGACCCCGTGGCCGGTCAATGGAGAACCCAGCTATTGGACGCATTGATTCCTCTGGAAGACCGCCCATAAAAGCATCCATTTAGCAAAATGCCAAAATGGGGGCTGTCTTCAAGTAGGCAGCCCCCTTTTTATATCATACGCTCCAACTGAGGAACCACATTAAAACACTGCTTTAACTCATCATAGTGCTGCTGCAGTTTATCCTGCCCCTTGGCCTTACCCGAACAGCTTTGATTATCAGGATTATAGTTATTTTTTCCTTAACTGCGCGAGAACTGCAAACAGAAGGATAATACTTATTCCCAGAGATAAATAAGCACCCCAGTTATAGCCTCTGGTGACCCTTTCCGAAAGGCTGAAGAAATAGGGGCCCACGGCGCTACCGGCCACAATCCAGCCCATGGCAAAACCGGAGATTGCTCCCAGATGAGCTTTACCGAAGAGTCTGACCCATGTAATACTAGCCAAAGCGCCAAAGGCCCCGGAGGCCAGTCCCAGGCCAAGGATCAACAGGTACCAGAATATTGGCTGATCCAGGAAAAGCTGAGATACCCCTGTAAAAGGCATGGCCGTAATTATATAAAGATAGAGGTTTTCCAGGCGGATTCTATCGCTGATGGCACTGACTAAAAACCGCGAGGCCACCGATATTACCGAAACTGGAAAAAAAATAGAAAGCGCCTTTTCCCGTTCAATACCCACGGAATGAAAAAGAGAAACCACATGAAAGGTAAGGGCTGTATTATATAGAGCCCATAGAGCTAAAGCCATAGCAAAAATCCAGAGGATAGGATTCTTTTTCGCCTGACTTAACGATAGGTCTTGCCCCTCTTTCCGCTTTTGGATTTTCCCTTTAACGGAAATATCCCTAAGACTATCGGGTTTCAATCCGCAATCTCTGGGATTATCCCGCTGGAAAATCAAAGCAATCAGGGCAAAGATAAAACCGCAGCCCAGGGCTAACCAAAGCCATGCCCCTCTCCAAGTGTAATTCTGAATAAGACGGTCTAAGATCTTAGGGGCATAGGAGAAACCGAAGGAGGTAACCACTCCCATCAGTGCGGCAGCCAATCCTCGACGTTGATCGAACCATTTCATGGCGGTACTTCGACTAGCCATGGTCATAACGCCCTGGCCGGAAAAGCGAAGAAGAAAGAATCCCAGGG
>JAQICO010000290.1 GCA_027858495.1 Spirochaetaceae bacterium | reverse complement strand
GATGGCCCGGTTAAATTTAATCACCGGGGAATACGGCAGATTAGAGCTGGTGGTTGTACCTTGGTTTACCCCCGATACCCAAGCAAGCTCCGGGTCATGGATGATGGCAGAGGCATTGGGATTAGAAAGTGATTTAGAAAGCTTTATTCCTACTTATGCTCTGTTATATGAAACGGCCTATGCAGCAGCAAATCCTCTGGGATCTGCCTCTTTGGCAACGGCCCAAAGAATGGCGGCATTTCAAGAAGATGCGATACGTTGGGATACCCAGAAACTATCTTATATACAGTGGGGGCTGCGCTATACCCAAACCCTTGGACCCATGGACTGGGGAGTTTCAGCGGCCAGGAGTTATATAAGAACGCCCATTGCAAACCCTGTTGATTTATATGGCTCAGCCTTAATGTCTCCTGCGGTTTTGAATATAGATCCCCATTATGAATTGATGTTCACCCCCATGTATATGGGAGCCTTTGAAATGGCCGTATCCCTTTGGGATTTAAACATCCGCCACGAAGCCGCCGTTAAACTCACCGAAGATTTAGACGGCAGTAAAGCAAATATACATAATCCCCGAATGGAATGGCTCCTGGGTTTCGACAGCAATCTGCCAGTGAGCAATCTGAATATCAACCTGCAGGGAGCAGCTTCCTACATTCTATTTACAGAGGGCATAACAGATTCATCCGATGCAGATTATAATGCCGATGAATATACCCATAGAATTATGGGTTCCATTTCTGACAGCCTTTTTTACGATCAGTTAGGCCTGAGCCTGTCGGGCAGCTACAACATAGAAGACCAGGATTTTATGCTCATTCCTGAAATAGAATGGAATATAAAAGATAGTGTAACCATCTCCACCACCTATAGGTTGTACAGTGGTAAGGACGATAGCTTATTTGGACAATTTGACCAACAGGACAATCTTGAAATATTGTTTGATATGAGTTTTTAAGAGTCTTTTTTCATCTTTTCTCCTAAGATGTGTTTGAAGCCCCGGTATTAAGAAATACCGGGGCTTCTTTTTAAGAAAATCTTTTTTTTACACCCTTCTACTATTTCATTTAATAGGGCTTCAACTCCAATTTTCCCTTTTGAGTCAACCTACTAAGGATATAGCGTAGGCTTTCTTCACTAAGATGAAATTCTTCTGCAGCATCTGCAATATTTACTTCCTCTTTTCCTTTATAAAATTCATACAATTCTTCTTCCAGCTGAACAATCCATTCCTCGAAAAGCCCTCGTAACTCAGGAGTCGCAAGGACGCCTGAACCTGGGCCTGATTGATTCCTTCCATCATCTTTCTGCACATATTCATGGGGGATTCTCCCTTGTCATCGCCCTTCCCCATCATCATGGACATCATGGAACCCATTCCGCTGGACCCCATCATTTTACCCATCATACCCTTCATCATGGATGATTTTTCCTCTTCGGATACACCGTCAAAAAACTTGCCCATCATCGAATCCATCATTTCCTGTTTCTCCTCTGAACTCATATTATCCATCATACGGTTCATCATATTCTCTTTCATTCCCACGGTTTTCCTCCAAAACATTTTTTCCGCATTTCTACCCACCAAAGGGGGGTGATAAAGCTAGGTTGTTCACCCAAGGTTTCTTCATCCAAACCCTTAAAGATATCCAGAAAAGAACCCAATAGGTCTAGGATCATAGGCTCCTTTAAACGGTAGATCACAAAGGGACCATTTCGTGTAGTTGTCAAGACTCCAGCATTTTTCAAACTTTTTAAGTGATGAGAAACTAAAGGCTGTGACAAATTTAATAGCGCTGTTATTTCCGACACCGTGCACTCCTTACGATCGATGGCCTGAATAATTCTTAAGCGGTTTTGATCTGCCAACGTATGGAATATCAGCTGTAGCTTTTTTATATCATCCATTTACCCTCCACATATAAACACTTATTTATATCAATATAAACGACCACTTATACGTTGTCAAGAAAAACTTGTTCTATAAATGACTGGACAAATAGGTCTAGAAAAGTATTGGTTCTCTACATAGCGGATCTGTGGATAATGGAGAAGAGGCTCTTAGGTACTACCCTCAGATAGTATTACCTTTTACGCTGGATATTTACCCCTTTTCCCTTTATGCTGAATCATGGTCCAAAATAGAAAAGAAGCCATTACTGCAATCTCAGAGGTTTTGAAAAATCATTCACAACCGGAAATCTGTATACTCTACGGCTCCGCTGCTTCAGACCGCTTGGGTCCCCACAGCGATTTGGATATAGCGGTAGCTTCGGAACAGGGCTTAAGCAATGATTTTTGCATGGATCTGGCTAACCAGCTCAGTATAAGCTGCGGTCGGGAGGTATCTGTGCTGGACCTTGCCAAACTGGAGGGGCTGATTTTAAGGGAAATTCTTTCCAAGGGAATTCAGCTGCGCAATGAAAACCCTAATTTCCTCGCCCGGTTTATCATCAAAATGTACGATTTTGTGGAGGATATTCTCCGCCTTCAGCTGGAAGGTATTAAGAAAAACCTAAGGAGGTCCCTGGGTGGATAATCCGGTTATATTAAAAAAAATGGAATCCCTCAACCGCTGCCTAAACAGAATAAAGGAGAAGCGGCCCGAATCCCTTGAAGAATTAAAGAATAATTGGGACCTGCAGGATATACTCTCGGTTAACCTGGAACGGGCCGTGCAAATCTCCGTTGATATAACCGCTATCCTAATATCTGAAAGAGGTATTAAATCCGGGGACACCATGGCTCAGGGATTCGAGATTCTAGTTCAGGAAGAGATACTATCACTGGAACTGGCTGAGAAGCTGAAGAAATCGGTGGGATTCCGCAACATATCAGTGCATGAATACCAATCCATTGACTGGGCATTAGTTTACAATGTTATTCATCATCATCTAGGGAACTTTGAGGAGTTTATGCAGGCGCTGCTTGGGGTGATCTGATGCTTCAGGTTACCGGTGTGGATGTTCATAAATGCCCAGCTTGTGATATGGAGAAAAGTTTATTTAATACGGGATTATGGGGTATTATAGGGGAAGATTACTATCGAATAGCAAAAACAGAAGATCTTCCTGATATTTAAACGCTATATCAACAACTTTTCCCAACCGACTAATATCTGCTTGAAAAGCCGTTCAAAAGGCCGTCCACGGAAAAGGTTGCCATGGTTTACCACAGGAACTAATAAAACTTCGAGGCTTAGCTATACCTAAAGATCAATAATTAAATATCACCACCATAGTTTTAGCCAGCCCCGAAAGCTGCTTAGTTATAGATCAAGGGTTTCAAAATAATCCCGGGCCAAAGCCGTTAACTGACTCTTAAAATCTTCAATTACCTGATCTTCTAAATCGATTCGGTCATTCTCCAGGTGTTCTATATAACTGTCAGCTCCGCCCTGTTGATAACCTGTAACCAATAGAGGGGTTAAATCAGAGTCAACCAACCATATAGAAGGGTAGCCTTGCACACCCATAAACTGCTGCAGATAGGCATTTTGCATTTGCTGGTCATCACTCAGCGCTATGGATGATGGAAAATCTAAAAAGAGTAGAACAGCATTTTCTTCTGCCCAATCGTTGAATTTCTTTTCTCCAAACACTTCATCCCATAGACGATGGCACCATACACACCAGTCAGAACCGGTAAAATTCAGCAAGATATACTTACCCTCCTCTTCTGCAAGTTCCCTTGCTTCTTCAAAGGAGGAGGTCCAGCCCTGGGGAGGATAGTCCTGGGCTGCTAGATTAAAGACCAAAGTCAACATAAATACTACCAATACATTCTTCATTTTATTCTCCTTATATAGGCTATTATAAATATAACACAATTTCTACATTTCCCCAAGCAAATTAGGGATAAACTATTGGATGCGTCCAAGGAAATAGTTCTTACATTGAAAATCTAAAAAACATGTTTACGTTATCACAAACATGGTGTAAAATGTATAGGTTAAAGTAAGTTGATACCCCAATCAAACTATCGAAAGTGATAAAAAAAAGGATGGAGCAAAATGAAAATAATAGGAAAATACCTTGGAGTTATGATCATTCTCCCCATGATATTCTCATGTATCGGAACAGCAGAAGACAATCCCTCTGG
>JAQICO010000040.1 GCA_027858495.1 Spirochaetaceae bacterium | reverse complement strand
TGACTTGTACTTCTCCCGCTTCCATCCTGTGTCTTTCTGATTATTGAAGCTCTAAACCCTGGTGAATATTTCATATAGTTCTGCCCTCCTAGTGGCGAAAACTATCTTGACACAGGGGGCCCTGTTCCCTTATAAAAATATGTTATATATCGGTTCTTCCTCGGGTATGTACATTTATAGTCTTGTGAATCCTTTAAATCCCACCCAATTAGCCCTGGTGGAACATTTCACCAGTCGTGACCCCGTGGTGGTTGGTCCTGTGGGGCCCGACAGCATAGATACGGCTTTTGTCACCCTGCGTCAAGAAAACGGCTGGGGGGTGAATGAGCTTATAGCATTTAATGTGGATGATCCTGTAAACCCCATTGAATTACTAACCCTGGATATGTGGAATCCCCATGGACTGGCCATGGATGGTAACCGCCTGTTTGTCTGTGAAGGTACCGGAGGGCTCAAAGCCTTTGAAGTATTTGATCTCTATGAATCAACCATGGATGAGACGGAGCGGGTTAATAAGATAGCTCAAACCGCGGATATTGAAACCTACGATATTATTGCCTCGGATAACTTGCAATTGGTGATAGGCTCCGACGGTTTTTATATCTACAGCCTGGATGAAACCACAGAACCCGCAAGTTTTGTAGAAGTAGGATCCATTTCTGTGGTTCCCTAATATATATTATTCTTCCAGATGCCCGCAGAATTCACATTTATATTGGATTTTCTTGGGCTGAAGAGTGATTCCCAAGAGAATTGAAAAAAACACCCATAATCCTCTCTTCTCTTTAATCTCACTCTTTAGGGTATTCTCTCCGCAGTTGCTGCACTTCGCATAAATCCTGGGTACTTTTTCAGGCTCAGCGATATCTCCTAACAACTCTCGATTTTTCACAGTAAAATTCAAAGGAATCATCAATTCTGCAGCATCCTTGAAACGACACCTGCTGACATACAACTGAAATCCCCCAGTGACTAATCCATAGGAAGGAATGATATTACTGATCTGCTCATTGGGCATGAGACAGGCTATATCATTACTTTCAAGAATTTCTTTAACCATCAATGTTTCCTGATGACTGTCCCCTTCACAAATGCAAATGGTATCCAAGAAAAAATCCTCCCAGGATGTATTATATCATGGACTGAGATCTTCATTCCAGGATTGGATAGTTGATCCATGAAAATTTCAGACAGCTCTTTATTTATAATGTTCCCAATCTCTGACAAAAAAACCGGCCCTAAAAAGGAACCGGTTTATTTATTATTCTGGGTCGAGCTTTTATTTATTGGTCAATATTACTTTCAATAACAATGGTCTTAACCAGATTCCCATTTGCCAAATCGGTAACCTCAATAGTGGCTGTCCCTGGTTTTCTACACTCAATCAATGCCACAGATTCGATTACGGTCAACGAGGTATGTCCAATAACAGCAACAATAGATTCATCGGAACTGACTATTTGATAAAGCGGTTTGTATCTATTATTATTCGCTCTTACATAGGTATGAATTCTTAGGAGCTCTGTATTGCCTCTATTCATAACACTTCTATTGGGATTGTTTGCTGTGATAAGTGAGTAAAGACTGCTATCTATGGAGTCCATTTCGGTCTGAGTATTTACTTGAATGCTAGAGGTTCCCTGGTAGGCTAGATTATTTTCATTATCATCAAAGAGCTCTGCAATCTGACCATGGGTATCCAAAATTGGGTCATTGATATAAACCCCAGGTAAAACCTGATAAAATCCATCGGTCTGAATAGTTTGATAAATTCTTGCATAATCGGGGATATTTTCCCCTTTTTTATCCAGAATATTTCGACGGCCCACTCTCAAGTCAATATCAACATCTTGATAGCCGGTTTTTGGTGTTCGGTAATAAATCCAGTATAGACTTCGGGTATAACGGTCTATCAATTCAAAGGCATCGGCAAAGCGATTACTCAACTGATTATACTTATCCACCCGTAAATAACCGGCGTTCTGGATATCCCGCAAACCGCCTCCAGCCAGATTTCCTTGAGTTATGGTTTCCTGTAATTCGGGGCTTTTTACCGCAATATTTATAATTCGAAGGGATTGAAGGTCGGTTAATTCTCCACGTAATCCATGAATTCTTTGGATGGCTTGAGTGGGAGTATATAATTGCCCTTTATACCTTATATCTCCTGAAGTATGGGCACCGTCTGTAAAGGCGATAATCATACCATCAACAAAGCCTCTCTTTGGATCATCCAAGGACCTGATTGCTCTCAATTCGGATAATCCGGCTAAATAAGCACCATAGAGGTTTGTAGAATCCACGCCTAATTGAATCTGCTTATCAATGGTATCCAGAAGCTGACGGGCTTTATCGGGATAACGGTTTCCAGCACTGTCAAGCTGTCTCAACGCCACCGGTTGAACCGTGTCGGCGAATGCATAGATGGTAACAATTTGATTTTGCTTTAATGTTGAAACCCAAACTTCGTTTTTTTCGATAAAAGAACTGGAATGGCTATCCCAGGCGGTATAGCTGTAGGGGAAGGAACCGGGAAGAGCGGAATCGATCTCATCCTGAGTACAGGGACGTGCAAATAGGCGTTTAACAGCATTTTTTGCCTGAATCAAACCTGCCTCTCCTACGCTGCCGCTGACATCTAAAAGAACAATAATATGCAATTCCAATTCTTCCAATGGAACCACTCTCAAACCGGCTTCCACTTTTACGGCCGTTTGATTTTCTAAAATGGAAAAATAGTTCCGCTCTGGATTTTCCAGGGTCGGTTCAAGATCTACAACATAGTAATCGGGATTTGAAAAATCCGGTATTCTATTACCATCCTGATCAGTTGTGGTAATTTTTCCATCGGTTACACGAACCAGCATGTTTATGTAATTGGGGTATTGAGTGTTAATACTCAGGTTCTCCGATTCATCAGAAACCAAATCCAGATTATACATTGTCGCACAGGAAGACAGCAACAACAGGCTAATCAAGATAAATAAAAACTTTTTCATATAAAACTCCTTTATATAGAAACAATGCTGGCAAATCTATTAAATACATCACATTAATAGGTCAAAAAAGCAGATTAAGCAGGTATTAGTACCGGCAAAGGGTCATAGGTCCTAAATCTTTAATATTTAAAGAAATAGAACCCTAATAAGAAGATATGCAGGGAACCCCCTATATACAAGAGAAATGAGAAGTATTGAATATTTAACATAGGTTTCCAAAAAAGAAACCATACAGGCCATAAAAAACCGGCCCCAAAGGAACCGGCTAATAGATTTAAAAATGTATTTCCCCCTGCCACTTGAGGCGAAGGGATTTGGGTGATAGTC
>JAQICO010000287.1 GCA_027858495.1 Spirochaetaceae bacterium | reverse complement strand
CCTAGCTGAGAGCCTGTTATTTGAAGCGAAGGATTTTAATTACATCCTTGGAATCGGATTTCTATATCATGGATCTCGGAATGGATACCATTACCAATTCAGCTTCGACCGATTTTTCGCCCTGGGCATAATGGAGTAAAAAATGAAAAAAACAAAAGTACTATCCTATATCATTATTCTTTCAGCATTGTTGATGGCAGCTTCCTGCACTCTGGGGAAAACAAAGGTTAAGTATGTAAATATCTATAACTATATAACCCAAGACTTAACCGCTTTTGCCATCAGCGGCTCTGCATCAGAAGGAAGCACCGATATTCCCGTAGTCTGGATTGAGGGCATTCAAAAGGATCTGGAGCATAGGGGCTACGGCGGTGAAGCCATTGCCTCCGGTCAGTGGAACGGTCAGACCTATGCCGCCGGATGGGTAACCGATGCAGGGGGAATTAACCCGGCCCCGGCATTCTGGTCGGTGCAGACACTTTACCAGCTGCCCTTAGGGGAAGAGGGTCTTTGGGGAGCTGTGGAAGATCTGAAAATCGCAGAGGGCATTGCTTACGCCGCCGGCTGGTACAGTATGCCCTTGACTCTGGATATAAGCGCTGACATCCCCTGTTACTGGATCATTCCTCTGGACTCTCCCGCCACAGCCCAACGGATAGATCTTGAGACCGACGTGGATCTGGAAAGCCATGAAATTACATCAACTGTGACCCAACCCGATTCCAGGGCTCAGACTCTTGAAGTCATTGACGGAGTTGTCTACTGCGGCGGCTACAGCTCCAGGGGTATTGATACCCAGTATCATCTTCCCTGTTTCTGGACCGGAACAGAGCGCACAGACTTTTACAACTATGGAAATGGAGAAATTCTTGCTTCGGCAACCCTTGATGACCAGCCTGTATTCGCTGGCACATGGGTTGGTTCCACAAGCAGCCCCATGCCCCAACCCCGCATTTGGACCGATGTTACCAACACCCCCCTGCAGACCGACTTGCCTTTGGGTGATGACTATACCCTGGGAATTGTAATGGATATTACCGCCGATGGGGGAACTCTTTACGCTGCCGGTTGGGTGTCCGACGGAGAACTAAGCGGCGGCGGTCCCAAAAGGCCCGCAGTTTGGTCTGGAACGATTTTGCAGGTTCTTCCCCATGGTGCTGGTAACGAATATGTCACGGGTATCGCCTTTCTAGACCAGATTGCCTACTACAGCGGAATATACTCTTCGGGAGGATTCAACAACGGCTGTGTCTGGTACGAAGACAGCCGGATTCATCTGTCGGGAGGTCAAAGCGGATCCGCATGCTGGGGCATTGAAGCCACCCCCTAATTAACCTTCTTATAACTCACCACCGCCCAAAGGTTAAAAAACACCGCAAACCCCACAAGAAAGAATAACTCCACCATCAGATCAGCAAAGCCGCTCCCCTTTAAATAAACCATCCGCAGCACCTCGATCATGTACTTCAGCGGCACAAAGATACTCAAAATTTGAGCCCATTCCGGCATACTTCTGACGGGCGTATATAAACCGCTCATAAAAATAAAGGTGATCACAAAAAAGAACATCATAAACATGGCCTGCTGTAAGGTATTGGCATAATTGGAAATAACCAGGCCGAAACCCGAGATCGCCAAGATGAAAATAAATGCAAATAAATATATGGTGAAGATATTTCCGGCGGGTTTCAGATCATAGAATATCCGGGAAATCCCGAAACTCAGAGTTAACACAATAAAGCCGATGATCCAATAGGGAATCAATTTCGATAAGATCAAAGTGGGTTTTTTAACCGGTGTAACATTCATCTGTTCCATGGTTCCCTTTTCCTTTTCCCCAACGATATTCAAAGCCGGCAGAAAACCGCAGATCATGGTGAGCAGCATCACCATAAGAGCGGGGACCATAAATACCGGATAACGAAGATAGGGATTAAACCGATATTGCGAAATAATCTGAAAGGAAGGTACCATCCGGATATCCTTTATCAACGCCAGTTCTGTAATGATGGACATATTAAAATCATTGATAATTCTTGACAGATAGGAACTTCCAAAGGCCCCCTTGGTTCCATTCACCGCATTGACCGATATCATCAATTGGGCGGTTTGCTCTCGGATTAAATCCTCTTCAAAGCCGGGAGGAATCTCAAGGATCAGATCAGCCTTATCCGATTCAATGGTCTTCAAGGCCTGGCTGTAGTTTGAAGAGATCTCGGTGAGTCTGAAATATCCCGAGGATAATATCTTTTGTCTCAACTGGCGGGAATAGCTGCTGTGATCATTGTCCACCAGGGTCATGTTGATGTTTTTTACCTCGAAATTGGCAGCCAGGGGTAGAAATAGCAGAACCATAAGGGGAAACATTAGGATAAGGCGAGGTAAAAAAGGGTTCCTCAGCAGTTGTCTAAATTCTTTTTCAATCAGATATTTCAGCATGATTATTCCAGCCTGGTTTTGAATTTTTTTAAACTTAGGGTGATAAGAGCCAGGGCCATCAAAGAGAGTACCCCCAGTTCCTTTAGGATGGCGGCAAAGCCCAGCCCCTTGATCATGATATTTTTAACCGCCGTAATATACCATTTCGCAGGCAACAATTGGGCCATACCCTGTAGAAAAATAGGCATATTTTCTATGGGAAACATCATACCCGAAAGGTACATCACCGGCATCATCAATGCCATTCCTGAGATAAGCAGGGCCACAATCTGAGAGTTGGCCACCGAGGAGATCAGCAGCCCAATGGCCAGGGACACAAATATATATAAAAGAGAAACAATTAACAGGGCAAATAGATTCCCTGCCACAGGAACTTTGAAGAGGAAAACCGCCATCAGAAGAATGGTTATCAGATTTATGCAGGAGAGAAAAAAATAGGGCACCACCTTGGAAAGAATGATCACCAGGGGTTTCATGGGAGAAACCAGTAGAATCTCCATGGTTCCAGTCTCCTTTTCCCTGGCGATAGAGATGGAGGTCATCATGGCGCAGACCAGCATGATAATCATACCCATCACCCCGGGGACAAAATTATAGGAACTTTTCATCTCCGGATTATAAAGAAACTTCTGCAGGATATTTATTTTATAGGGCAGGGTGGCGCGATCCAACAGCTCCTGCTGATATCCAAGAATTATATTGCTGACATAGTTATTGATGGTTACGGCGGTGTTGGGGTCTGTTCCGTCCATGATCAGATGAATGGCAGCTTCTCCCGTATGAACCATGTTGTTATAGAAGTCTTCACTGAAAACAATTACAAAACTAACCCTTCCACCTTTCAGCACTTCTTCCACTTGCTCCGGTGAAGTTAAAACATCATATAGATAAAAGTACTCACTAACATCGAGACGATGGGTGATCTGTTCCGTGGCACTATCCTTTGAGGGATCATAGACTGCGAACCCTGCATTTTTAACCTCGGTGGACAGGGCATAACCAAAAAGAATCAACATGACCATTGGTAAAATAAGAAGAATCACCATGGTCCAGGTATCGCGAAATATGTGATAGAATTCCTTTTTAATAAATGCAAAAAATTGTTTCATAGTCTAATCCGCCTGCCGTTTGGCCTTTCTAGCCAATTGCTGAAACACCCCATCCATGGAGGGGCTTTGGAACTGTTTTTTAAGATTGGTGGGGCTATCCATGGCATCGATCCGTCCATCCACCATGATGGATACTCTGTCACAATATTCCGCCTCATCCATATAATGGGTGGTGACAAATACGGTGATACCCCGCTGGGATGCATCATAAATCAGTTCCCAGAACTGACGCCTTGTGGAGGGGTCTACGCCGCCGGTGGGTTCGTCTAGAAAGACGATCACCGGGTCATGAAAGATGGCCACAGAAAAGGAGAGCTTCTGCTTCCACCCTAGAGGAAGGGCCTTCACCAGGGTGTTTTTCTCGCTGGAAAAGCCAAGGTTTTCCAGTAGAAGGTCGGTCTTCGGGGATATTTCCTTTTCAGGGATTCCATAGATACCAGCATAAAGGCGGATATTCTCCCGGACCGTCAGATCTTCATAGAGGGAAAACTTCTGGCTCATATAGCCGATAACCTTCTTAATCTTTTCAGACTCTTTTTGAATATCAAATCCGGCCACTCTGCCCAAACCGGAACTGGCTTTGCTCAAGCCGCAGAGCATACGCATGGCGGTGGTTTTACCTGCGCCATTTGCCCCCAGAAAACCAAAGATTTCCCCCTTTTTTACCTCGAAGGATATATGATCCACCGCAGTGAATTTTCCAAATCGCTTGGTTAATTTATCCGCCTGAATCACGGTCATGAAGCATCCCCCGGGGAGGATAGATTCATAAAACAGTCTTCGATGGTGGGTCTGATTTTGGATATGTTGTTATCATTGTGGCCCTTTGATTGTAGAAATTTCTCCAGATCCTCCGAGGTGAAGCTGTCATCAAAAAAGGTAACATGATGTGCATCTCCAAAGGGATAACAACTCTTCACCCTCTCACAGCTGCGCAGGTCCTTCAGCAGAGCATACATCGATTCAGAACTCACGGCGTAGAGAGGATTGGCATAGCCATCCTTTATATTCTCGGGGGTATCAATCTGAATAAAGGATCCCCCTTGAATCAGGGCGATACGGTCACATTTTTCAGCTTCATCCATATAGGGCGTGGATACGATGATGGTGATACCCTGGGCTTTCAGCTTCCCCAACATTTCCCAGAATTCCCTGCGTGAAACGGGATCAACTCCCGTGGTGGGCTCGTCCAGGAAAAGGATTTCCGGTTTGTGTATCAGTGCGCAGCATAGAGCCAGCTTCTGCTTCATTCCCCCCGAGAGGGCTCCGGCTCTGCGGCTTTTAAAGGGTTCCAGCTGTACATAAATATCCCGGATCAGATGATAGTTTTCTTCAATGGTGGTATTAAAAACCGTGGCAAAGAAATCCAGATTTTCCTGGACGGTCAGGTCTTGATAGAGAGAAAATTTGCCAGGCATATAGCCGATTTTTTTACGGATGGAAGTATAATCCTCCACCACATCAAATCCATTGACCATGGCCTGTCCCTGATCTGCCAAGAGCAAGGTGGTCAGGATTCTGAAGAGGGTGGTTTTACCGGCTCCATCGGGACCGATCACCCCGAAGATTTCCCCCTCCATTACCTCAAAGCTGATATCGGAAAGAGCCTGGACCTTGCCGTATTTTCTAAAAATATTATGTCCTTGCACCATTATCCTATTCATCTGATATTTGGATTCCGCCATACATGCCGATCTTTAAATAGCCATCGTTTTGGACATCAACCTTTACCGCATAAACCAGATTGGATCGTTCCTCCCTGGTCTGTATGGTTTTAGGAGTGAATTCCCCCTGATCGGAAATCCAGCTGAGGGTTCCGTCATAGCTCCTTGTTTCTTTATCTCCAAAATCCGCAATTACCCTGACCGATTGTCCCAATTGCATTTCTGTTAACTGTGCCGATGTGATATAAGCTCGCAGATACATCTGGTGCAGATCGGCTATTTTCACAAGAGATTTCCCCGGCAGGGCATATTCTCCCTGTTCTGCATATAGGGCTAAAACACTACCGCTGAGGGGGGCGACTATGCTGCAATTGTTTATTTGTTCATCCATCTGTCTAATCTGAATGTCCAGGGAATGAAGGTCTTCGCTTATACCGTCATTGGTTTTTTGGAGTGTGCTGTCCAGGGCAGATAGCTGTTTTTCCAGTGACGATACAAGAGCATTCATATCATCCAGATCTTTTTCAGTAGCAGCTCCTAAATTAAAGAGTCTTTCAATGCGTTGCTGTTCTGATTTTGTGGATTCCAATTGCGAAAGCAGTGGGGCCCGTTGAACCGCCATATTGGGCCTTCGGGCCTCGGTACTTCTTATGGTGGAAAGCAGCTGATCCTTTGTCAATTCAAGAATGGTGGAATCGATGGTCCCTAGAACCTGTCCTGCCTCCACTCTCTCTCCCTCGGTTAAATCGAATTGGATGATCTCTCCATTGGCCTTGGCAGACAAAATAATTTCCGTGGCTTCAAAGGTACCGGAAGCATAGATCTCCTGGTCATTTATTCCGCAGGATGTTAATAGGATAAAAATAAGAACTACTAAAATAGTATATAGCTTTTTCATTTGGTCCTCCTTTATGGTTTCAGACTTTTCATAATGGTCATGACATTTTCTTTCTTTCTATTTTCAGCAAATTCACCAAAACCCTTTTCATCTAAGCCCAGTATTTCCATGAGCATGGGTTTCATAAGAAATACTGAGATATTGAGGGTTAATATCATAAAGATGATATCTATCACAGAGATCTGTCGAATCCTTCCGGCCTCTATTTCCACTTCAAGATCCTCTACAACCTGCTTATATACCGATGTATTATT
>JAQICO010000137.1 GCA_027858495.1 Spirochaetaceae bacterium | reverse complement strand
ATCTTACGCATACCCCCGCATACTACAATCTCGATTTTGAAGTGGCACCTGAATCTTTTATTACCCAGTGTGCATCCCTTGAAGGCAGCGGAAATATTGAAATCCATTTAGATTCTATTGACGGCCAGATTGTAGGGGAATGTGCTATCTCAGATACCGGCAGCTGGGACAGCTATGAAACCTTTAAATGCAACATAACAACCCCCTTGGAAGGAGTACATAAAATCTATCTTGTTTTCAAAAATAATGGTGATGAATTTCTTTTCAATGTAAAATCCTGGCACTTTAGTCGCGATGACATGGACACAGAGCAAACTCCTTATCAAGGAACGGCCTTTGAGTACCCTGGAAAGATAGAAGCAGAGGATTTCGATTATGGAGGTCAACGTATTTCTTACTTTGATAATGATTCTGGAAATACTGGTGAGTAATATCGATATTATAGTGATGTTAACGGTTCGTATCTCACCCAGGCATATTTAGCCACTGAGGGTAAATCTTCCGGGTTAAAGGGGCCCAGCCAATCCTCCGCCCAGGGGACTTGGGGGTCTGCCAGCCAATGATTGATAAATATATTTAAAGGCTCATCGGGTATGTTTTCATCGCTGGAGTATAGGGTAACCCCATCGACCTTCCACTCAACTTTATCAGGACTCCAGACAATGGCATAATTGTGAAAGTCTTCCCCCATATCAAAATCCAGGGGTTGCAGATAGGGGCTCCCCTGGGCACTTTCTGTATCTGCATAAAATCGGTGTAGGTTGTATTGAACCTTCTGCCGCTCATTTCCAAGAAACTCAATATCAATTTCCCTGTGAAGCCAATGTCCGCTCTCCCATTTATTCATCAGGAAAAAGGAACTGACTGTACCCGAGGGAATAGGGGAAGACATGGAAACCGTGAAGGTCCCATAGGAAAAGAACCGCTTAGTTTCAAGCTGGCCCGAAGCGTATAATCTGCCTTCCTCCGGTGAATCCAGTGTATCAATTTGCAGGGTCAGGTATTCTGAACCGGATATAACTTGACTGGGCCGTAATACACTTGCGTTTCCCTCAAATGAATAGAGACCTTTGGTCCAAATAGACTCATCGATCTCTCCGTTGAACTGGTAGAAGAAGGGCTGCCGGTCTTCCACGGAACCTACATGAGGAAGATCTTGACTAATGGGAGCTGTGTTGGGTTCTGAGGAATTACATGAGACCATAAGAGAAGTGGACAGGATAGTTAAACAGCAAAATAAACTTTGCATCATTGATCTTTCTCCTTTGGAAGATTGAATCGACGGGTTTCGTTCTCTGGTAATGATTATAGCGTAGGTTTTGCTATTCCCAAAGGAGAATTCATTTCACAATGTTTCTAATTGCTGACATATTTCATCTATTTAGGGTTAAAAAATTGACAGCAAATTAAAATTCCCATATTATTTAGATCTTCTTTAGTAAGCCGTGGAGAAATATTTATGAAAAACCTATTACATATTATTGGTCTGGGATTTTTCTTTTTGCTAACGCCTATATTGTTCTCAGAACCCAATCCATTAATCCAAAGCCGCTGGAGCAGAGTCTTTATCGGTAGAGATGGAAATCCCTGGGAAGAAACGCTGGCCTTTAGATTAGAAGATGGTAAAATCCTTTTGGATAACCGTTGCCGAAGATTGGACGAACCTTCTTGGGACGTTTCTTTCACCAACAATATTCATTTTTTTGAAGATACCAGTGGAATACTTCTTGACGTTGATGGAGGTTTTTATTGTACCTACATGGTTCCTACCGAACACTATTATAGAATCAAAGATGGCCTTTTATCTCTCTATTGGCCGCCCTATCATACTCAGGCTCAAGACGATGTTCCCTATGTTCTTGTGGAATAGAATCCCATCTAGCACGGAGCAATTGATTTCAGATAACCTTGCTTACTTTTTATATTGATATAATATTTCAATCACTTTATCTTTTATTCTTTCTTCGAATTCTTCTTTTTCAATAGGGATCAAATAATCATCGATAATACTAAAGTCTGCAGCTTCCCATTGTCTTGGAGATTCCCAATATCCGCTGCTCCCCCCGGAAAATTTATTGACTGTAAAAGCCGGATGATCCTTCTTTGACCAGTTAATTAGATTTCCCTTCTCTCCGGAATCTGA
>JAQICO010000408.1 GCA_027858495.1 Spirochaetaceae bacterium | reverse complement strand
GATAATAGGAAGGGCTAGATGCTGAAGGGCTGCGAAATACAAAACCCATTTTTCCGTTTTGGCAAAGAGTTCAAGATAGCTTCCCGTTAAAAAAAGAATACAGCCCAATAAATACCAGAAAAGAGCAACTCCCAAGGTAATCTTTTTATATCCAATGGTCATTACCATGAGGAATATGACTACCCCGGTAACCACAGGTGTCACAATTAAATAGGCTGTATAATCCATTGGGCACCTCCTTTTGGATAAAGTCTCTCTATATTGAAGATTTTGTGAGTTTTTCTTGATCGTTCTATCATATAAAGATATAATATTGTATATGAATCCAGCTTTAAAAACAAATAATAGTGCATATCAAATTCTGTTGATCGATGATGAGCAACATATTCTAAATGCCCTTGGTAGGGAAATTGAATTTTGGGCAGAGGATAAGAGTATAGAATTGTGTACCTTCCGTTTTTCCATTGATGCCCTAAAGCATTTACAGACTTACCACAGTTCAGTATTTCTTGTCATCTCTGATCTTAGAATGCCCTTGATGAAGGGTAGCGATCTACTTAGCACAATACATTCCCTTTATCCTGATATTTCACTTTTTCTTCTGACTGCCTTCAGTGACATGCATGAAATTCAGAAAGCGGTATCTGCATCTATTCAGGAATTGATCACCAAACCCTGGGAAAACGCTGAAATGATCGATCGAATAGAACGAAGTTTTAAGAAATATAAAACACAATTGGATTCTCGAAAAAATCAACAAATCATTGACTTCAATATCAAACAAGCCGGAGAATTTCAGAAGAAGCTTCTTTCTCCTCAACCCATGTATTCAAAGACCGTATCATTGGATACCATCTATAAACCCCTGGAAGGTCTGCATTGCGGTGGAGATTTTTATGAAATCACGGAAATCGACGATGAAAGCCAAGTTATCATGCTGGCCGATGTATCAGGCCATGGAGTAAAACCAGCCTTTATTACCGCCATGCTGAAAGTATTAAGTTCAATGGCACGGCCTCTTTTTTATAAGGAAGATATCGATACCGGGCTAATTACTGAAAAAATTAATAACGAACTATTTTCTTCTTTACGTAAGATTCAGGATGTAATTGTATCTTTTTCACTGGCCTATCTGGATCATAGAAAGAATGAGCTGCAGGTAACCAATGCGGGGCATCCGTTTTGTTATTTGGTAAGAGAAGGTACTACCCAGGCCTTTGAAACTCATGGAATAGCCCTGGGTTTTCAGCCGGGAAGTTTATATAAATCTACCAAATTGTCCATTCAGAAGGGTGATAATCTTATAATGTTTACCGACGGATTGATCGAAACAGGAGAAAAAAGAAAAATCGTTGATCAGGAAAATATAATGAAAATTTTATCCCTATTAGAATTTAACAAATCTCCTGCCCAGGTTATTCATGATGCTCTTTTGAATATTCAGCATGATGCAATTTTAAGGGATGATGTAACCATCATAACTTTGAAAAAGAATTAAATCGCTATCTGATTATTCCATTGTTTCAAAAAATACCCCGCCCTGGATTCATTCCAGGGCTATTCAATTATTAGGCCGGCCAAATTTTTCGTCCTCCGCCGGGGGAAACTATTTTATCTATGCGTTTCATTTCATCCTGACTCAAAAGACCCAATTCTGCAGAAGCAACGTTGGATTTCAGCTGATCTATCCGTTTAGCCCCGGGGATGACAATGGATACAGATGAGTTACTTAGAATAAAGCGTAAGGCCAATTGAGCCAGTGTCTGGTCAGGAAAAGCTGACTTTAACTGATCTACCACCGCGATATCCTTCAGGAACTGTTCATGCTGATCAGAATCACTCTTCCAGCTTTCTCTGAAATCTCCCTTGGAAAACTCGGAATCTGCATCGAATTTTCCCGTGAGCAGACCCATGGCCAGGCCTCCCCGAATAATCGTACCGATCTGTTTCTGCCGGGTAAATGGGAAAATCTCTTTCTCTGCCGTACGGTTCAGAATACTGTAATCAATCTGTAGAGACGATGCATCCCCCTGTGAATAGAATTCTTGTATATAGGGATAATCGCTGGTGCTTAGACCAAAAGCCCTTATCTTTCCAGAGTCCTTTAAATGCTGAGCTCCTTCAAGAAAGCTTTCCATGGTGGTATCACGAAAATTGACATGCCACTGTAGCAAATCTATATAGTTTGTATTCAGCCGTTTTAAGTTATTTTCCACTCCCTTAATAAGCATCTCCGGAGTTAGATAGGATGAATGCTTCGCTTCTCCGTCAAAATCGATCCAGCCGATCTTGGTTCCCACCACAAATTTGTCTCTTCGTCCTTTCATGGCTTTGCCCAGCAGCACTTCGCTATGTCCGTCACCATAGACATCGGCTGTATCAAAAAAATCTACTCCTAGCTCCAGAGCCTGATCGATAGTATTGATGGACTCCTTGTCGTCGGTAGCCCCCCAGGTGGTTCCTCCCATGGCCCAAAGTCCCAGACCCATGGGATTCACTTTAATACCCGATTGTCCTAATTCTCGTTTTTCCAACATTATATTACTCCTTGCTAGTTTGTATTAAATATAATAATCATGAGAGGAAAGGCAAATTAACAGCCAATAAAAGCTATATTCCCCCATATAAACAAAATTTCCCTTGTTTGAAAAATCCCAAAAAGAGCCTAATAGCCTAATAAACTTGACAAGGAAAATACTTGGGTCTATATTATTGTCCAATGAATCAAAGATGTTTTATAAACAACAGCCTGAATCTAAGTCTCCAGCTACTGATGAGCCTACTACTAGGTTTAAACGCCATAGCACCGGCAGGGGATATAAGAGGGTTGCTTGTAAAGAAATAAAGCATCGTCTTAATCGATTGAAATAATCATCCGCTGACCGGTAACCCGGCAGCGGATTTTTTTTGGTCCAAATTTTTTTAAGGAGGGCAATATGCCTAAATATCAACCATTACCAAGAGTCAAAATGACAAAGAGATCCTGGCCCGATAACCAGCTTACCCAAGCTCCTCTATGGTGCAGCGTAGACCTACGAGACGGAAATCAGGCCCTGGCCGTTCCCATGGGAGTGGAAGATAAACTAAGGCTATTTGAATGCCTTGTAAATATTGGATTTAAAGAAATTGAAGTGGGATTTCCCTCGGCTTCTCAAACGGAATTTGACTTTATCAGGCGATTGATCGACGAAAATAGAGTCCCCAAGGATGTGGCTTTGCAGATCCTCACCCCAGCCAGGGAATGGCATATTAAGCGTTCCATGGAGGCCCTTAAAGGGGCTGAAAATGTGATCATCCATCTTTATAACTCCACCAGTTGGCTGCAGAGAAAAATCACCTTTAACATGGACAAAGACCAAATTAAAGAACTGGCGGTATTGGGAACTCAAATGGTGAAGGAAAACCTTTCCATTCTCAAAGATTCCCAAAGGGTGGTTCTTCAATATTCCCCGGAGAGTTTTTCCGATACGGAAATGGATTATGCCCTGGAGATCTGTGAAGCCGTTTTAGCCCAATGGGATCAAGCCACCGGGGAGAGGGTGATCATCAATCTTCCCGAGACCGTACAATGGGCAGGGCCTCATATCTATGCTGATCAGATAGAATGGTTTTGCCGTCATTTGAAAAATCGAGAAAATGTCATTATCAGCGTACATACCCACAACGACAGAGGCACCGGAGTGGCCGCCACTGAGTTGGCCTTGCTGGCCGGTGCCGATAGGGTGGAGGGAACTCTCTTTGGAAATGGCGAGCGTACCGGCAACCTGGACCTGGTTACTCAGGCTTTGAACCTCTACACCGACGGCATCGACTCACAGTTGGATTTTACCAACCTGCCTGAGATTCAGCGGGTCTATGAAGAAACCACCGGTATGTCCATTGATCCACGGCACCCCTATGCGGGAGAATTGGTTTTTACAGCCTTTTCCGGATCCCATCAGGATGCCATAAAAAAGGGCTTGGATGCCCAGGAAAAGAAGGAAAATCCCACGGCATTATGGGAGGTGCCCTATCTTCCCATAGACCCAAGGGATATCGGTAAGGATTATGAGGCTATCATCCGTATCAACAGCCAAAGCGGTAAGGGGGGAGCAGCCTATATTCTAAGTTCCCAGTATAATCTGGAGCTTCCCAAAAAGATGCAGCCCCTCTTTGGGCAAAGGGTGAATTCCATGGCCGATCAAAGGGGCAGAGAATTGGAACATTCTGAGATTTACCAGCTATTGGAGGAAGAATTTATACAGGTGGAAGATCCCCTAAAACTGGATCATTTAACCTGGAATTTCAGCGATGACTCGGGCCAAAGGGTGTTATGTAAAGCTGAAGTTTCTTACCAGGGAGAAACACATTCCCTTCGCGGGGGGGGGAACGGACCGCTGGATGCCTTTGTGGCCGCTCTAAGAGAAAAAAAATGGAAGGATTTTACACTATCCTCCTTTCATGAACATGCCATGGATTCGGGGTCTCAGTCCCAGGCTGCAGCCTATATCGAGCTTGCCGATCAAATGGAGCTGAGCTCCTGGGGCATGGGTATGGACAGTAATATAGATAGAGCGGGAATTAAGGCTATCATCAGCGCCTTTAATAATCATAAAAAATAGTTTTTGTAAAAGATAGAGGCTGTCCTGCTTAAAAGGACAGCCTCTATCTTCTTTATATAAAAGAATTAACCTATGGCCTGTTCCAGATCGGCTATGATATCGTCGATATTTTCTATACCCACGGAAAGTCTTACCAGTTCCGGGGAGATACCGCCGGATTTCTGCTGCTCTTCGGTGAGCTGGGAATGGGTGGTGCTGGCCGGATGTATGGCCAGACTCTTGGCGTCTCCCACGTTGGCCACATGGCTGAAAACCTGCAGGTCATCGATAAACTTTGCCCCTGCTTCTTTTCCTCCCTTGAGACCAAATACTACCATTCCTCCAAAACCCTTTTTCAGGTATTTTTTAGCTACATCATGGCTTGGATGACTGGCCAGGCCGGGGTAGCGTACCCAATCAACCTTTGGATGTTTTTCCAGGTACTTCGCCACTGTCAGGGCATTTTTACTATGTTGATCCATTCTTAGTGCCAGGGTTTCCAGGCCCTGTAAAAAGTACCAGGCGCTGTCCGGACTGATGGCTGCTCCAAGATTTCTCAGGGGAATGGTTCTTTGACGTATGGTAAAGGCCACGGGGTTTAGATCTCCCAGATCATGGGCCCATCGGATTCCATGATAACTGCCGTCGGGTTCGTTATAGAGCTTGAACTTAGGATTGGTCCAATCAAACTTACCGGAATCTGTCACGATACCCCCGATGGCTGTTCCGTGTCCGTTGATCCATTTGCTTAAACTGTGTATTACAATATCTGCGCCTGCATCGATGGCACGGAACAGGTAGGGTGTGGTAAAGGTTGCATCCACAGCCAGGGGTAGACCGGCTTTGTGAGCCACCGCCGCAATGGCTCCGATGTCCGCCACATCCAGTGCGGGGTTGCCGATGGTTTCGGTATAAACCAGCCGGGTGTTTTTATCGATGGCTTTTTCGAAGCTGGATGGATCGTTGACGTCCACGAATGTAGTGGTGATTCCAAATTGAGGCAGAATGTTGTTGAACATGGTATAAGTTCCGCCATAGAGCTTGGACGACGCTACGATATTTTCGCCCTGGGAAAGTATATTTACCACCGTGGCAAAAATAGCAGCGGTTCCCGAGGCAAAGGCCAAGGAGGCTGCTCCTCCCTCAAGCTCGGTGATTCTATCTTCCAATACACTTTGGGTGCTGTTGGTCAATCGGGTATAAATATTCCCCAATTCCTGTAGTCCGAATAGTTTAGCAGCCTGTTCTGCCGAGTTGAACTGATAGGCCGTGGTTCTGTATACCGGCACCGCCAATGATCTTGATGTGGGTTCTACTGTGTATCCTGCTCTAATGGCAGCTGTTTCAAATTTCCTAGACATGGTTTTGTTCTCCTAAATAATATAATTCCTTACAAATCAGTCTTTATGTCAAAAGACATGGTTGTAACTCTAAAAACTATCTCTTTAATCGTCCCATACCGATAGATAGCGTTCCGCTAAATCACATATGATAGTGACGATCAGTTTATCCCGGTTTTCTTCCTTTTGGGCTAGCTCAATGGCTGCGGCCACGTTGGCTCCTGAGGAAATCCCCGCCAGTATTCCTTCTTGAGCGGCCAGGGCTTTGGCTGTTTCAAAGGCCACCGCTTGATCCACCTTCACCGCCCCGTCGATCACCGAGGTATCAAATACACCGGGAATAAAACCGGCTCCAATTCCCTGAATCCGGTGTGGGCCAGGTTTTCCGCCAGAGATCACTGAGGATTGCTCCGGTTCCACCGCGTAGGTTTTTATAGCCGGATTTTTTTCTTTTAAAGCTTGGCTTACTCCGGTGATGGTTCCGCCGGTACCTGCCCCGGTTACGAAGATATCCACTTTACCGTCAGTATCCTTCCAGATCTCCTGAGCGGTGGTTTCCCGGTG
>JAQICO010000136.1 GCA_027858495.1 Spirochaetaceae bacterium | reverse complement strand
GCTTAATATAAAACTTTTTCCTTGGTCCATAGTTTTAAAAACGGCAGCGCCTTCATACATGTATTCAAATAATCTTCGGTTGTATTCAATCTCCTTTTCCAGGTCGAAGGTGCGTTGCTTTACCATTTTATTCAGGGTCAGGATAACCGATATAACAATAATAAAAATCAATAACAATAGAAGAATAAAAATGGTTAAAAACCGCTTCACCTTTTCTTTATTTATATATTGCTGTTCATAGGTTCCAAGCCATTTTTTATAGATCTCATTATATTCACCGGATTCAATCAGGGTTGATAATCCCTGGGAGAATTCCTGTATAAGATGGTAATTGTCCCATAGGGCGGCATATCCATAATCTGGAGCAAAAAGCGATAAGCCATCTACCTGTAAATTATCAAAAGCGAATTTATCCAAAAAATATCTACTGGGGATCTCTGCTCCTAATAGACAATCGCCTTCTCCAAAAGAAAGCCTTTGTAGTCCCTCAAGAAGGGAGTCGACATGTATTACTTTTTCAGTAATTTGATTCTCATGGACAAACTCATCCATAATGTCGTTTCGCATCACGATTATTTCAAGATTTTGAAGATCATCCATAGAATGGATATCCATTTCGTTTTTTCTGGTGATAACGCCATGGTGAATAATCGAATAGGGTATGGAAATGCTGTAGGTCTTCGCCCGCTCCGGGGAAAAGAACATACCTTGAATCATATCTATCTGACCGGACTCCAGCTTATCAACGGTGGTGGACCATGTATCGAGGCGTATTTCGATATTTATATTCATTTGTTCAGCAATAGCCTGGGTCAGCTCTACATTGAAGCCCGCCGGCTTGCCGTTGCTGTCTAGATATTCATAGGGCGGATAGTTTTTATCACCTCCTATCAATATTAAATTACCTGGCCTTCTATTTCTTCCATCGGGGAAAAACCATAAATTCTGCAGATAATCAAAGGTTCCATTGGACATGACAGTGGCCAATCCTTCATTGAGAATCTCCAGCAGACCCTGGTCACCTTCCTTTACGGCAAAACAAAAGGATTGAGTGTATAATCCGTCCACCAGCCCCAATACTTTTAAATTGCCAATGTCCAGATCATCGATAATTTCGTAGGCCAATAATCGTTGTATCACCACTGCGTCAATGCTGCCCTGAGAGAGCATCAATAAAGCTTCACTGTATGTGTCGGTTGTGACGATTTCAAGGGAAACGGGATTTCTCCGAACAAACTCCTCCGCATTATCTCCTCTCAGTACTCCCACTTTATAGCCCGCAAGGTCTTCATAGGAATTCACTTCCAGGGTATTTTCTCGAAGAACCACTGTTGCATTTCTGGTTAAATAGGGAAAGGTAAAATCATAGATATCTTCCCGTTCAGCTGTTCTGCCTACCAGAGGCAGAACCTGAATAGATCCTTCTTCAAGAGCTTTTTTTACAACTGTCCATTGGTCTACCTGAAAGTCCACCGAATAATTCATCACTTTCAATGTTTCCCTAAGCAGATCCACAGAAAATCCTGCAGCATTTCCCTGATCATCCACCATGCAGTAGGGAGGGTAGTTTATTTCGGAACCGGCTGAGATGGTTGGATTTTCTCCGTGATCCGAATACAGGAAAGTTGTTAGGAGGTAAAACACCAGGCACAGGTTAAGAGAAAAATGATTCAAGCAGAAACTCCTCATTATAGTTTGTTACTATTATAATGTTTAATTTATTAATGCTTTGATTGCAATGTGTTTATTGCCCTCACTCCTCTGGTGTTTAAGGTGAAACAGTTTTAAATGTCTATAGGGTATGAGATTATGCTTTCAGTTGCTCTGATATTTCTTTCTTCTGTAACGGTTACAGTTCGCTGATTCTAAATCCCTAAAATATAAATCTTAATGTTGAATTTACCTTTATTTTGGTTGACTTGGAATATCGCTTTTCCTATGATTTTCAATTATGAAGATATTGATTGCCGGCCTGGGTACCAGGGGAGATATTTATCCGCTTCTTGCCTATGCACAACATCTTCAAAATAGGGGCCATGAAGCTGTTTTTTGCGGCACCTTGGAATGGCAGTCCATCTGTGATGAAATGAATATTCCCTGTCATTTATTTCCTATATCCTTTGATGCCCTAGCTCAAAAAAATAGTTCTGTTATGGGAAGACCAATAAGGGCGTTGAGACTGTTTATACAAAATCTTAGGCAGCTCACATCTATTCAATTCCCTGAAATCGTCAAACTGATAGAGAACTGTGATGGGGTACTTGCCGGAGGAATAGAATTCGCCGCATTCAGTCCTGCAGAGAAGTATTCCAAGGCCTACGTACATATTCTCCATTGTCCAAACTGGCTGGAATCTCTTGAGGTTAATCCACCCATTTTTTCTAAAGCTTTTAGAGGAGGCTCTTTTATTAAGAGAATCCGTTGGATAATCTTTAAATTCATATTAAACCGTGCTGCCCGGAAAATGATAAATCAGCAGCGAATGGAAATAGGCCTTGCCCCGGTTGAGGATATTTATTCTCTGTTAAGGGAGAAGGTTGTGATTACCCAAGACCGGGAGCTCTGTTATTATCCTGCTGATTTAGAAGCACCCCGGCATATGGCCTACTTGAGTTTACCCTCTACAGAAGGACTCTCTCTAGAGCTTGCTCGATTTATTGAAAAGGGGAGATGCCTCTATATCGGATTTGGCAGTATGCCATTGAAAAAGGATAAATATCTTCTTTGGTTGATCTCATTATGCAGAAGCATTTCCTATAATGTAGTGGTTTCTGCTCCAGGCAACCAGCTGAGAGACTCTGATGATCAGGGCGTTTTCTGGCTGCAGGACTCGCCCCATCCTTTGATTTTTCCACGGATGAGTCTGCTGATTCATCATGGGGGAGCTGGAACTATTTATAACGCTGCTCTTTCTGGGGTCCCACAGATAATCATTCCCCATCTACTGGATCAGTTTTATTGGGCGGAGAGAATGAATCAGCTGGGAGTGTCTCCCCGATCTGTATCCTTAGCAGGGATTAATAAAGGGCGGATAAAAAAGAGGCTCCTTGAAGTTTTAAATAATCCATCCTATGCAGACAGGGCAAAAGAACTGGCCAAAAAAATTCAACGGAATAATGATTTTTCAACCCTGGATTCATTTTTTGCGATAGAATAATCATCAAGATTGCAAGAGGATAATTCTATCAATATTATTTTTTATCTGGGGAATATTCGGTCGGGGACCAAATACATTGCCTCATTTTTATCGAAAAATGCCAGGAATACAAGCTCTCTTCATGAGCCCTTCCCTGATATGTTCGGTCCATCTATTTTAGCAAGACATGAAAATCGTGATAAAGCTATCCGCCGTCTTTTTGCTTTGAAGCGACGGGCTATTCGGTTGTTCAGCAGGAAGAATTATTTTGAATCCAACCATGCCTTCTTGAAAAGTTTTTGTCATGTGGCCATGGAATCTTTTCCCCAGATGAAGCTGCTCCATTCCATCCG
>JAQICO010000099.1 GCA_027858495.1 Spirochaetaceae bacterium | reverse complement strand
CAACCATAGCCCTGCTTTTTGGCGGTTTTATCGCAGAGTTCACTGCAATTCTCAGTTGGTCGAAGACCAGAAATTCCTCTTGGATGATGATAATAGTGGGTACGCTATTATTGTATATTGCCCAATTGTACCAAATACTTGTGGACCTTAATATATTAAATGAAAACCTGGGTAGCCTGTGGGGAATTGCCCTATTATCATTGGGACTTAAATTATTACCCTATATTTTTTATACCCTGGGATTTATTATTTTCCTGGTAAAAAAACGCCTTTTAGGATAATAAATCCAAACCATTGTATTCTTAAGAAGCAAGGATTATAGTTATCTATGAAGAAAATATTATTTGCTGTATTAGTGTTGTTTATCATGTTCTCCTGCCAACGAAAGGCAGGTGTTATACCCCCCATAAATCTTCCAGGAAACGGCACCCCACAGGAAGAAGATCTTCGCTCAGCCAGACCCAACCGCAGCGGCTCAGCCGATATTTATTTTTATTATAGTGAGACATGCCCATCCTGCGAGGACTATCAATTGGCCAAGCAATTAGAATCCCGTTTGCGTCAAGGAGCAGAAAAGGGCTATCTTCCCTGGCGAAGAGTAAGTTTTACCAGTAATAATTTATTAACTCAGCAGCAGCTAGTAGAATTGCAGGAATTACTAAGTGAAAAGGGATTACCCGATGTGAGCCAAAGTGTTCCTATTATCATTGTAAAAGATGAGCTGGTAGTAGGATACGAAGAAATTGAACTGTTAATTGACGGTTTATTGGACTTCTAGTCCAACAGAATAACTGCCTGTACTAAAAAAAACACCGCTGGAAAATAGGTTCCCATAAGGACCTGTCGAGACCATCCATAGTTTTTTACAATTTGATGGTATCCAATGAAAGTACCAGATATTATGAATAGCAATACCCCTGCCAAAGCTCTATAAAAAGCCTCCGGTGACATTGAATTAATATTAAGAAGGACAACGATTCCCATGGTGATTAGAGCAAGTGCATAAATGATCACCGGCAAAGCAAGCTCTCTAAGGGATTTCCGCATAAAAAAGACTAAAGCCAGGGTTATTAAAGCTAAGACAAAGGCCACCGCCCAAATGGTAGCAGGAATAAACCGGAGAGTAACAATATTCATCCAAAAATACCGTATAAACATCAAATGACCAATTAAAAATAAAAAGAGTACAACTCCAAGGGTCTTTCTGTCGGTATCATCTCCCAGCATATGTATAATATCGCCGATCCAAAACAATCCTAGAATAACAAACATAGGCCATTGAAATCCACCTTGAAGGATAAACCACCAAGCCAACAAAGGCATTACCATAGGGGTAGTAATATACCGAATAGGAAGATTGAAACGCAGGAATTCTCCCAGGACATTAACCAGGCACACTAATACATAGATGTATATCAAATAGAATGACAAATCCATTATAACTCCCCCACCTAATTGTAAAGGAAATCATAGATGTTGCAATCCTTTTATATCCTAAAAAAAGCGGGGCCTAAAAAAAGCCACAGCAAAGACATAACGGAAGAATTCTAATGTTGTACAAACAAACTATCTCTATTGGATTAAAATCTTTTTGTATAACTATGACAGTAGGGCTGTGTACCCTTCAGTTCGTAATAATCCTGATGGTAAACTTCTGCGGGCCAAAAGGCAACAGATGGTTTAAATTGAGTTGCAATGTCATAACCTTTTTCCTCAAGCTGCTCTATCAAATTCTCAGTAATTTCCCGTTGTGTTTCATTCTGGTAGAACACCACCGAAAGATATTGTTCTCCAATATCCGGCCCTTGTCCATCGGTCTGTGTTGGATCGTGAATCTCAAAGAAAAATTTAGCTATGCTTTCAAAATCGATGATCGATGTATCGTATACCACCTCAATGACTTCATAATGCCCTGTGTCATGTCCTAATACATCTCTGTATGTAGGGTATGCCAAATTTCCCCCGGAATATCCCACGGTGGTATCAACTACGCCCTCCAAACTCTTATAGAGATGCTCAACGCCCCAAAAGCATCCACCAGCAAAGACTGCACGGCCAACTTCACCCTGGGCAGGAACAAATTCCAGAGACTGTGAATTCACACAATGCCTCGTATTCTTGGCTGTAAATCCTTCATTGTCAAAAACATGACCCAAATGAGCTCCACAGCTGTTGCATATGATTTCCGTTCTAAACCCATCGGATTGCCTGGTTACGGCCCCATCAATTTCATCGTCAAAGGAGGGCCATCCCGATTCTGAATTGAACTTACTATCACTAAGATATAGAGGAGCCTTACAACGGGTACATATATAAGTACCTTCTACATGATTTTCCAACAGTTCTCCTGTCCAGGGAGCTTCTGTTCCACTATGCTCTATAATATCCAGTTGAGACGGCGACAGTCTATTATTAAGCAATTCTCTTGGTGTATTATCATTATTAACCATAACTTCGGTCCTTCCTTCTCCCATTAACGAGAGGCTAAAACAAATCCATAAAAATATTATCTTCTTCATAATTAATAAAAGTACTAACATTTTGTAATGGTTTCAAATTAATAATTACCCTGCCAATTCGATCTTAATCCACCATATTATCAATAAAAATTACCAATTATTGTATGATATAAGCATTTACGATATATTATT
>JAQICO010000111.1 GCA_027858495.1 Spirochaetaceae bacterium | reverse complement strand
AATAAGTTCTACCCGGGGTATGATGATCCCCTTGGGGAATCTTTTTTTCTTTAACCCTAAAACCAGCGGCAGGGTCACCAGAACAAGAAGAATTGCCAAAACAAGGGGCAATAAAAGAGATGATAGGGTTTTTAATAGGGCGATGAGTGTCACAGCCATTCCGACAATTAATAGATTACGAATGGTTCTTAATAATCGATTTTGAACATTATCCGGTTTTATCTTTTCTTCCATAACATAAAGAATACGAAATAATCCGGTAAATGGAAATAACACTATTAAAAAAAACTAGAAAGTTCGTTTAATACTAACTACCCAAATGGATTCCTGCCATAAACCAGAGGTTTTTATGGTCCAGGGGCCCATTTGCCATTGCAGGTAATAATTTTCAATATACCAATAATTCTGCCATCGTATTTTCTGCTTTAGAGAAAAACCCCAGGGCCAATAGCACTCTATGGCCCCATGGAATTCCTCACTTGTATAATCAAAGGTTCCCTCTGTACTTATTTTCCCATGATTTATATAAAAATCCAAATCCCCTGACAGCTGCTGATCCATGGATTGAAGGTCTCTATATTCACTTTGAAAGTTTAATTCAAAGGAGGTATTTTTACGGGGCACGTATGAAATGGAACCTTCTATACCCCAATCAGTATAGGCGGATTGGGATTCAGCTGGAGGAATAAATTCACAGGTAATTTCAGGCTTAAACTGAAGCTCCTGATTTAAGGGAATAGAACTTCTCATGCGAAAACACCCCTGCCAGTCCAACAATTCCCCCCGGGCATTACGGTATTGAGGACTACAATAGGCTGTTTGTAATTCCAAGGTGCTAGATTTACTTTTCCAATGCCCTTGGGCCAGCATAAGACCTCCAGGAAGTGTATAATCCGATAGCATAACCAATGCACAGAACTGCATCCCTAGACCTGAAAAATCCAAAAGTCCCATGCCATGATAAAGTTGTTCCGGTTTATTTTGGGGTAGTTCCCACCAACTTTGAGTACCGAAGTTCTCCGGTTGGGTCGGTTTATGTGTGGCCATTAAAATAGAACCCAAAGGAAAACTACATTGAACCCCCATTCCGACATAGTCTCTCTTCTGCATAGTCCACCCTCCCGCATATTCAGACTGAAAGGCAATACCATGATTTGTTTCAATGTTTTGCCAGGGCTGAAGCGAAAGAGATAAAGGTCCATTAAGAAGACTCCATGAAAGATGATCTGAGGTCAATAAACCCTGAAGGTTGCTATAGGATAACGGCCCGATTAATAGATTTTTTTTCCAACGAAACCCGGCACTATATCGACGGACCTCCTCTTGGGAGGAGAATGTCATATCGGCAAAAAAAGTTGTACCATCTCTTCCCTGCCAACGCAGTTGAGGATTGTACTGGCAAAGGGATTCTTTTATTTCCAGATTTAACCGTAGATAATTCTCACCGGAAATGGACCAAAGCGAAAAAATAAAAACATAAATAAAAATAAAGCCTTTCATATACCCATGATATTGGGTAATAAAGCTCTGAAGGCTTCAGCAAAGCTGCGATATTTTTAGAACTTATTCAATTGAAGGTAGATTGAAAAAACTCATAAAAGATATTATAAACCTCTTCCTTATTTATTTCATTGAGAGATTCATGTCGCCCCTGAGGATTGGTCTGCAGCCGTACATTTAGCCCCATCCTGTTATACATATGGTAGATTTTGGTAACCCCTTTGAACATAGGATCCTCATCGCCTGAATAAAGTAAGATAGGTAAATCCGAAGGAATCTTGGCAATGTTTTGTTTATCGATAATATTACCGAATCCTGTAGCTAAATCTCTCCAATACCCGGCGGTACATACAAAGCCGCAAAGAGGATCCCCATCGTATAGTTGTACTTGTTTTTCATCCCTGCTAAGCCAGGCATTATCGCTGTCTGCGGGTTCAAACTTTTTGTTGAAATTTCCAAGACTCATTTTGTGCAGTAAATAGGAGGGACCTCGTTCTCCCTTGATTTTAACTTCCCTACGAGCTAAAAGCTTTAAAACCTTTACAAAGATTTTGGAATAGTAACTGGTTCCAGAAAGAATTACCCCCTGTAAGGGACTTTTAACCCGGGAGATTAGATCTCTAACAAGAAAGGAGCCCATACTGTGGCCCAAAATAAACAGAGGGGTTTCTTTATATTCATCCTGAAGGATTTCTACCAGCGATAGAAGATCTCCCCGGGTTTTCTCCCATCCTTCATTGGAATCAAAAAAGCCCTGGGTATCCTGAGGACTTAGAGATAGTCCATGGCCTCTATGGTCAGGGGCGAAAACAGCATAGCCCTTTTCATTGAGAAATTTTGCAAAATCGGAATAACGTTTCCCATGTTCTGCCACACCATGGGCGATCATTAAAAGAGCCTTGGGTTTTTCATTTGTGGGCATCCATCGATGTACATACATACTATGGTTATCCTGAGTCATAATTTTCACGACGGGACACTCCTTGATGGTTAACTAGATTTCCCAGGTGAATGGGATTTTCTCATAGAAACATATAATTGAAGATAACGAAGAAGGGAAATAAGAGCCAGCAAAGCGGAAACCATGGCCAAATAGACAAGGATTTCTCCGCTGAGACTCTTAAAATTATTTTCATTAGATAGCACTAAATAAACCTGACCCGTGACACCTGTCAAAAAATAGAATGTTGCTTTAATTTTTCCCAAAACACCCGCGGCAAGAGCTTGGCCATCTTTAATAAGAAGCATGCGGATAAACAAAATGGTGAACTCTCTCCATAAAATGATCAGCACGGTCCACCAGGGAATGATTCCTAAACTACTGAAAAGAAAAAAGTAGGTGATTCGAAAGATTACGTCGGCAAAAGGATCCATCAGCTTACCAAGATCGGTGACCATGTTGTACCTTCGGGCCACCCATCCATCAACTAAGTCGGAAAATTCACTGAGTACAAAAATCACCCAAAGGGCAATATAGGTTCCCAGGGATGCCAGAGGGCCAAAAAATCCCAGGTAAAAAAACAGACAATAAATAGGAGTTAAAATAAAACGGAAAATGGTAATACGATTTGCTAAATTCATAAAAACATATTATGTCCCCATGACTTGGCTGTCAATGCTGGATTATAAAAATGGTTTCCGGCTGGGCATAATTGCCACAGGATGCCAGAAGAATTATTAGGGTTAAGGGTAAAAAGAAAAGGGGCTGTCGCAAAAGTCCCCTATAGCCCTGATACTGCGTTGATTTTCTGCACAGGCTACTCATGTAGTACATCTACACTGCGTTGCCGGTTCTAAAAATCGCCTTGTCTCAGAACTAAATCATGACTTTTGTGACAGCCCCATAATAAATAATTCAAAAAAAGGATGTAAAGGATTAGGGCATTTCCTTTGTCTTGATTTTCTCTTGGATCAACTCAATGGCGCCCTGGAGACTCAATCCGTTGATCTGCTCTCCCGAACGGGTTCTAATGCTCACCTCTTGCTTCTCTTCTTCCTGCCCCCCAAGAATAATCATGTAGGGAATCTTTTCATTCTGGGCATTTCTGATTTTGGCATTCATTCTATCGTCGGAGTAGTCTGCGTCCACACGGATATCAGCCTGACGAAGAGCTCCGGTCACCTTGGCGGCATAGTCATCAAATTTACCAGAAACGGGAATAACCTGGGCCTGAACTGGTGCCAGCCAAACAGGAAAAGAACCTCCGTAATTCTCTATGAGTACACCAAAGAATCTTTCCAGAGAACCCAACAAGGCTCTATGTACCATATAGGGACGTTTTTCCTTACCGTCGGAATCCACAAAAACCATATCAAAGCGTTCGGGCAGATTAAAGTCAAACTGAATGGTGGATAGCTGCCAGGAACGCCCCAGTGCATCTTTAACCTTCAAGTCGATCTTGGGACCGTAGAAGGCACCGCCGCCCTCATCCACATCGTATTCCAAACCCTCTGCATCGATGGCCTTTTTTAGGGATTCCTGGGCTAGTTCCCAGCGTTCCGATTCTCCAATGGCCTTTTCCGGACGGGTGGATAGATAGGCCTGGATTTCTGTAAAACCAAAACTTCTCAACATATAGAGACTAAAGCGCAGAACTTCCAAAATTTCGAACTCCACCTGATCGGGAGTACAGATAATATGTGCATCATCCTGGGTAAATCCTCGAACTCTCAACAGACCATGCAGGGTGCCCGACCGTTCATATCGGTATACGGTACCCAGCTCAGCCCACCTGCAAGGCAGCTCTCTATAGGAATGTTTGTTGCTGTTATAAATGAGCACGTGGAAGGGACAGTTCATGGGTTTAGAATAATACTTACTCTTGTCCATAATCATTTCGGGATACATCCCCTCTTTATAGAAATCCAGATGTCCCGAGGTCTCCCATAGCCAGGATTTTCCCACATGGGGGGTAAAGACCATCTCATAGCCGTTTTTGTAATGTTCTTTACGCCAAAAATCTTCAATGGCGACACGAATTCGGCTGCCCTTGGGATGCCAATAAACCAGCCCTGGACCGGCTTCTTCGTGCAGGCTGAAGAGATCTAGTTCTTTGCCAAGTCTACGGTGATCTCGCTTTTCCAGCTCTTCTAAATGCTCTAGATGAGCCTTAAGTTGTTTGGGATCTCCAAAAGCCGTACCGTAGATTCTCTGAAGCATGGGACGGTTTTCATCGCCTCTCCAATAAGCACCGGCGATACTCAACAGCTTAAATGCCTGGGAATTCAGACGGCTGGTATCTTCCACGTGAGGTCCCCGGCAAAGGTCTGTAAAGTTGCCCATTTGATAGAGGGTTAGGACTTCATCCTCGGGAAGATCTTCTATCAGCTCAATTTTATAAGGCTGATCCTTGAAGAATTCCAAGGCTTCCTGACGGCTGATCTCACGCTTCTCAAAGGTCGCGCCCTGGGTTATGATTTCCTTCATATACCCTTCCAGGGTTTCCAGGTCCTGATTGCTGAGCTTACGAGGCAGATCAAAGTCATAGTAGAATCCGCTGTCGATGGATGGACCTATGGCGATCTTAGCTTCCGGGATGAGGCGCAGCATAGCAGAGGCCATTACATGTGCCATGGAGTGACGCACCCGCGCCAGCTTCTCCAGTTTTTTTTGTTCCTTTGTAGTCATCGTACCACTCCTGCTTTCCCTTTGAAAAAGGGATGGGAATATAAATCGTAAGGACGAAGTAAAAACTCCGCGGTACCACCCTACTTCATTCCGGCTAGTGTCTATACGCCGGAATGCACTTAGCTCCTCCGTGACGTGGAGTATTCGACTTTCTCTAATAATAGTGTAATCCCAGGAAATACTGGAAAAACACTAGGTTCAAAAAAGCAGCTCTGGAGGGGTTTTCAGGGCCCTTGAATCAGCTTCCTTCCAGCCCGTTTTCCTAGGAAAATCCGGGAAGCCTCTCTTTGATTCGCTATGCTCCTACTCGTCTCCGTCGACGCCGTTGGATAAATAATAATTAATCTAAGGGGAAAGTCAATGAGCCATGGCCCAATTGATAGAATTTCCTAGGCTTTGTCTCCTGGAAATGGATTATTTAGGGGGGAATTAAAAATCCTCCAATAAATCCATGGTCTCATCAATTATTCCATTGGGAGTAGATGCTCCAGCACTAATTCCAATAATGCCATAGGGTTCAAGAGCATTTAAATCTAGGTCCTCTGGTCCTTCAATCAAAAAGCTGGGTTTACCCATTTCCAATCCCCGTTGATATAAACGGGTGGTATTTGCAGAACTCAGACCACCGATTACCACCAATGCATCGATGTTAGGCAATAAATCGTCCAAGGCTTTCTGTCGCGATTCTGTATCTCCGCAGATGGTTTTTTCAACCATAAAAGGAATACCCTTTTTACCAAGGGCTGTGGAGATTTTATCATATTCCTCCACTGAAAAGGTGGTTTGAGCAATGAGCAAAGTTTTTTCATGAAGTTTCAATGGAATGACTTGTTCTGCGCTGGTAATAACCAGAGATTGTTCGGCACAACCCTGAAGGGCAAGCACTTCGGCATGTCCTAAATCTCCCGCTATGAGAATAAAATAATCCTCAGAACTATACCTTGATATTATTTCCTGGGATCTTAACACCTTTGCACAGGTACCATCGACGATATTAAAGGCATTATCAATTAATTTCTTACGTTCAACGGGGCTAATTCCATGGGCTCGAATCACCATGG
>JAQICO010000228.1 GCA_027858495.1 Spirochaetaceae bacterium | reverse complement strand
CCTCAAACCATGCTTAGAAATTGTCAGGTATTTTTCCATTCTCTGGCAGACAGTATTCTCCTTTCAAAAAATGAATCACTGACAAGCTGTGGCTTTATTTCGGATTGGACAGATATGGAAGGTTATGCTGACTTTATCCTAAAATACATGGATGATCTACCTGAAAAAGCCCGTGGCCAATGGCTGAAACACAGTCAAAAAAAACCCCTATTTAACCAGCACCCCATAGAAAAACGTCAATAATAGATTCAAGGAGAACTCAATGAAGCTTTGGACTAAATATCTACTATCCAGCCTGACAGCGGTGGCCATAGCACTACTTATTCCCTTAGGCCCTGGTCTGACCGAGATCCTGAATCTGATGAACCACTACGCTCTATCGTTGGGACGTTATCTTCTTTTTCCCCTGACCTTTTTCTCTTTAGCAATAGCTGTTACCCAGCTCAGGCGTTATAAAAAGCTTGGTGCGGTTATGTTGAGACTGGTGATTCTGACCCTATTAAGCACCGCCTTATTTCTACTGATCGGTATGGTGACCACCTTGATCTTTAATCCTGAAAGAATACCCATTTTGATGCAAGAAGACCTTAGTTTCTCCATTATTCATTGGAAAGTCTATTTGGACAATATAATACCGGGTAATCTCTTTTCTATATTCAGCGAAAATGCCAGCATGTTACTGCCCTTGGCAACCCTTTCATTTTTACTGGGATACCATTTTATTTTTGATAAGGAACAGAGTGAACCGGCTTATAATCTTTTTGATTCCTTCTCAAGAATCTTTTATCGGATAAATAGTTTCTTTGTTAAATATGCCTATATTCCATTATTTTTTATTACCCTTGGCAGCATGATTCAAATTATTTCCATTGCAGAATTTCAGCTTTATGGACAATTGCTATTGATCCTCAGTGTGAGTTCTTTAATCATTCTATTAATTCTTTATCCACTAACCATATATATCGTTGGCGGCCGAGAGACACCCATGGCCCATCTCTATGCGATACTGGCACCTTTAACCAGCGCGTTGGTCAGCGGTGATCTATTTTTTAATTACGGCATATTAAGCAGACATATAAAGGAAAACGAAGGCATCCCCAGGGAGATAGGAGGTTTGACACTGCCCCTTTTAACTCTATTTGCCCGGGCAGGGACGGCCATGGTTGCCGGCTCTTCCATGTTGATCATCATTAGTTCCTATAGTTCCTTGGAGATTACTCTTCTGCAGGTAATATGGGTATTCGTATTTTCCTTTCTGCTATCCTTTGCCCTAAGTGCAGCCCCTAGAATGGGAGTCTATGTGCTGTTGACCCTGCTCTGTAAATTCTATGGAAGAGGCTTGGAAGAGGGATATATGTTACTGATACCGATTCTGCCTATTCTCAGCTGCTTTGCTGCTTTAATCGATACGGCAGTTATTACATTGGTAACCCGGCTTACAGCATTCCAGGAAGACTTGGTAGATCATGTGAGCCCAAAACATTATATCTAAGACAACCATCATAGAATCATAAAATTAAGGAAAGCTTAGATATCCCCACCCACCCAAGAAAGCTAATCCGATGCCCAAGGTGATCATGGAAAGCAGGGTGGATATTGCAACAATATTTGCAGCCATTTCATGATTTCCCCCCATGGATCTTGCCATGGGATAACTGGACACAGCATTGGGAGCCCCCAGCATGATAAAAAATACCGCGGTAATGTGCTGAGGGATATGCATTATATAACAAACCCCAAAGAGCAGAACGGGGGAAATAACCAATTTGAAAATAACAGCGGTAAGGGTTTGGTTGAGATTGGCCTTCAAATGGCTAAAATCCATTCCTCCTCCTATACAGATTAATGCAAGCGGTAGAGTTAGACGATTAAAGTATTCCAAAGAGGTTTTAATAATCGGAGGAATCGATAAAGAAAAGCCAAAGAGCAGAAATCCCAGGATAACGGCAATAATCAAAGGATTGGTGAAAAGTTTTTTTATCACCGACCAGACCAATGGAAGAATTCTTTGTTCTCCCTCCCCTTCACCGGCCAAGGGAACCACCAGGGCAACGGTGGCTAGAATATTATACAAGGGCATTAAAAGAGCAACCACCATGGCTCCTAAAACAGCGCCCTGATCTCCAAAAACTTGAATCGCTACGGCCAATCCGACTATAGCCATGTTACCGCGGAAACTTCCCTGGGTAAAAACTCCTCTATCCTTAGGAGTTAAGAAAACTATTCCCCAAATCCATGATAAAAAAAAGATGGTCAGGGTTACTCCCAATAGAATAAAGATCTCATGGCGATTTAGAAAATACCCCGACTCCATGGAACTGATTTTTAGAATCAGCAGAGAAGGCAGCGAGATATTAAAAACCAATTTTGAACCGGTTTTAATGAAATCTTCACCGATCCATTTTTTTCGTTTTAACATTATTCCGGCCAGGATGAGAATAAAGATAGGTAATACCGCCTGAGCGGCAAAAATAAAATGCTGCAGGGGAAATTCTCCTTAAAATAGATGAATCCATGGTTCCGTTGTCTCCATCTAAAAGCTAATTTAATTGTATTCTTCCAGGGATAAGCGGGTCAAGAGATCTTTAATGATGGAATAATTTTTTACTTCTCTTGGTAACCGCCGGCATAATCGATGACACACATGGCCCCGTACTGGGAATGAGACGCAATGGCAATGCCGCAAACATTAAAATCCCTGCTCATAATATTTTTCCGATGTCCCCGGCTGCTCACACCGTCGTCCACCAAAAGCTGCATAACAATCTTGTATGCATCGCTATAACCGTAACTGATATTTTCACCGGCGTTACTCTGCCAGCTACCGTAGCGGTTTACCCGTTGGGTGAAGGAACTTCCGTCCACACCGTCATGACCGGTTCTACCGGTGGGCCCCTGGGTCTCTGCATGATCCTTCGAAGCTCTGGACATGCCCAATGAGGGTTGCAGGATTCCCCGGGAGGGAGCCTCATTCATGGCTCTTATCAATTCATCCACCACCCTGGTGCCCTCCTGGGTACGGATACGTATCTCGCCGGGAAAGGCCAAGTAGGAACCGGAATAATATCCCCGATACTCCTGAATATATAGATCGGCAAAACGAGGAGGATTCTGTCTGGCTGCATTCATCAGAAGCAGTACATCCTTTTCCTGGGAGCTTAAATATTCAGCCTGGGATCCCGTATCCAGCAGAAGGATATCCCAACTGTCCTGGGCCAGGCGATCCAGCCAGGGACTTTCCCGGGAAATCAGAGTGCACATAGAAAAAGAAAAAAAATCTTCCCATTAATTCGCATATTGTACTCCCTATAATAATAGGTTATAGGCGAAAGAGGCTCTAAGGGCAAATTTAAATCTTGACAGCTTTTATGTATCATTATATATTACATATAATGAAAGCAAGTAGCCAATTCAGTGTATCCATTCATATAATGAGTATGCTTTATTTTTCCGGTAAAAGTAATTTAGAGGTAAACTCAGAAGCCATGGCAGGCAGTGTAAATACTCATTCAGTGGTTATACGCAGATTGCTTGGAAAACTAAAAAAAGCAGGGTTAGTCGCATCCAAAAGGGGTCCCAAAGGAGGATTCTATCTACTTAAAGAACCGGAGGATCTAAATCTTTGGCAAATTTATAGAGCTGTTGAAGGAACCAGAATAATCAACTCCAGTTATAGAGAACCTAATATAGACTGTCCGGTGGGAAAAAATATTCAGTCAGTCCTTGAAAAAATATATATCCAAGTAGATTTAGCAGTGGAGGAAAAACTTAAATCCATATCCCTTTCCCAGGTTCTTGAGGGGTTCCCTTTCTAATTTTTTTGCAGATTTATATAACTTTATATATTACATATAGGAGAAATAGGATGAAAAAAATCGTGGACTTTTTAAAGGTGAATACTACGGTGTATCTAGCGACAAGCGTACAGGAGATTCCCCATGTAAGAGCCTTTGGCTTTATGTTTGAAGAGAAGGGTGAATTGTACTTTTGTACTTCCAATAAAAAACCGGTATTTCAACAATTACAGGTGAACAAGCGAGTTGAAATATGCTCCATGGATAAATTCCTCAATACATTGAGAGTAGCTGGAAGGATTTCTTTTACCAAAGAACTAGACAAAAAGAAAAAGATACTAGAGATGTCTCCGCTGGTTAAAAGTATATACAAACATGAAGGAAACCCCGTTTTTGAAGTTTTTAGTATCAAACCCGACTGGGCTGAGCATTTAAATTTGATGCAGCAGAAAAAAGAAAACTATATGGAATAATCCACACCTCTCCATTGGAATAGAGCAAATAGATGGAACATGATTCCTACCCTTCCTTTTATTGTTAAACCAGACTAGACTTAAAAACGGGAGGCCTTATTGTGAACAATTTTAATTTTCTATGGCTCTTTGATCCCTCGGTGCAGCCTCAGGAATATCTGAAGATGGTTAAACAACTACAATTCCAATGGGTTGTGGCAAATCCTCATATATTACAGAATCCTGCCTTCATTCCTTCGGTAAAGGAGAAGGATCTCTCGCTGGGTTTAAATTTCCCGGTATTTTGTCCGCAGGATTTTCTGACGAAACACCCGGAGTGTTATGGGCTGAGCAGCAAGGGCTTAAAAACTCAGCAGGATTGGCTTCACTTCGCCTGCCCGGAAAATCCTGATTTTTTGGAGTATCAGAAGAAGGATCTCCGTAATTGGCTTGAAAGGGCTGAACCTAAGCTGGTTTCCCTGGATTTTATCCGTCATTTTATCTTTTGGGAAAAGGTTCCTCTTAATATGCCCCCCCAGGATATGAACGAAGGATGTTACTGTCCCAGATGCATGGATTCTCTAGCCAAGGCCTTTGGAGAAAACCTCAGACAATTAAGCCCCCATCAGCTGAAAGAGCATCATGGGAAGGAACTAGCTCAATTCCGCAAAAGAAGAATAACCCAAGTGGCGAAAGAGTTAAGTGGAATCATTAAAGAATGGGACAGCCAAGTACCGGTGATGATGAAAATCATTCCCTGGTTGGAGGAAGAACATCAGGGTGCCAGATCAAGCATCGCGGGTCAAGACTTGGAAAGTATTAAGGATTTTATCGATATTTTCAGCATTATGAGTTTTCTGCATATCCGCCAGGAATCTCCGGAAAAGATGAAACAATTGGCCCAGGAAGTAAGAGATATAACAGGCAAAAAGATTACTCTAACCCTTCAAAGCCGCAGTATATATGGAGAACCGGAATTGGATGATGAGCGTTTTGTGGAATATTGGGAGAGCCTAAAAGAAGCCGGGCCCCTTGGTTTTAATGTCTTTGATTATAACAGCCTATGTGATGCCCCAGAAAGGCTAAAATTACTTCAGGCTTTGATAAATGAATAATCCTATGAAAAAGCCCCATGGTTTTTTATATATTTTACCAGAAGCGGCGTTTTTTTCCATTGACCCGCTTCTCAAGTATTTTTAAAATACTGCTATGTCCGATACCGATCAGGTTTCCTATATCCGTTGTTTCACCTGTGGGCGTTATTTCCCCAAAGCTGCAGCCCTGGAAGAGCATTTTTGTTCCAGAGACTGTATGGAGGGATACAAACAATGTCCTGCATGTAGGGATTTTTTTCCCGAAGAGGATGACAGGTTTGCTGGATACTGTTCGGAGCCCTGCCGAAAGGCATCGGAGGACAGCAACAACAGAGGTACAAGATGAGAATGATACTACTGGGCCCTCCCGGAGCAGGAAAGGGCACCATGGCTGTAAAGATCAAGGAAGAGCTTAAGATTCCCCATATCTCTACGGGAGACCTGTTCAGGGCCGCCATTAAGAATGAGACAACTCTTGGAAAAAAAGTGAAGGGTATCTTAGATCAGGGAGATTTGGTCCCCGATGAGTTGACCGTAGCATTGGTTAAAGAACGTTTGGGATCCTCCGATTGTAGCGATGGATTTATATTGGACGGATTTCCCCGAACCATAGGACAAGCCAATTCTTTAACAGAATTTGCACCGGTAGATCTGGTGATAAACTTTACCATTTCCGAAAAGGAAGTGGTACGACGCCTGTCTGGCCGCCGAACCTGCAAAAACTGCGGAGCTGGTTATCATGTGTTGTTCATTCCTCCGGCAAAGGAAAATGTCTGTGATAAATGCGGTGGAGAACTCTATACCCGCGAGGACGATAAAGAAAGCTCTATCCATAACCGTTTAGCCGTATATGAAAAATCGACAGAACCTTTGATATCCTATTATGGAGATAAGGGATTATTAAAAGATGTGGATGCTGGTCAGTCTCCCGCAGAGGTCTTGTCCTCTGTGAAAGAACTACTTTAGTAGAAATTAAAGGATAAAGATATGAGGGCTTTCTTCTATCATGGAAGGAAGCCTTTTTTCTACAGACATTTTACAAATATCCATATTATTTAGACTTAGCTCTATTCATAAAAGTACATTTAGTATATATTTATCCTTCGTCTTATCCATTCCCATAGCCCGGGGCGTACCTTATAGGGGCACATATCATTGGGAACCACGTTTTACGCCCGACAGAAAGAGAGAAAAACATGTCAGAAAAATTAAGCTTTCAAGACCTAGGTCTATCAGCATCCACCCTTGCAGCCATTGAAAAAAAGGGCTTTGAAGAGCCCACGGCGATTCAGGCAAAAACCATTCCGGTAATGCTGAAACAGGAAAGCAATATAATAGCACAGGCCCAGACAGGAACCGGAAAAACTGCGGCCTTTGGTCTACCACTTTTGGACTTGATAGATACCCGGGGACATTATGTACAGGCCCTGATTTTAGCCCCCACCCGGGAACTTGCAGTACAGGTCTCCGAAGAAATTCATTCCCTAAAGGGAAACAAGGATCTTCAAGTAGTTCCTATATACGGCGGACAATCCATGGACATTCAATTTCGTCGTCTTCGAAAGGGAGCCAACATTGTGGTTGGAACCCCGGGAAGAGTGATCGACCATCTTAATAGAGGAACCTTAAAGTTAGACAAACTAGCTCACCTCATTCTAGATGAAGCCGACGAGATGCTTAATATGGGCTTCTTGGAAGATATGGAAGAAATAATGAAGCATACCCCTGAAGAAAAGCGAACCCTGCTATTCTCAGCCACTATGCCCAAACGTATAAAAGATTTAGCCCATAAATATATGGGTGAGTATGAACTGCTGGCTATAGAAAAAGAGACGCTAACCACCAATCTGACCGAACAGATCTATTATGAGGTAAAGCATTCCGATAAGTTTGAAGCCCTCTGCCGCATCGTTGATCTGGAAGAAAGTTTCTACGGTTTGGTTTTCTGCCGTACAAAGATGGATGTGGATAATACGGCATCTCACCTGATGGAACGGGGTTATGATGCTGAGGCTATTCATGGAGATATCAGTCAAACGCAGAGAGAACGAACCCTGGGTAAATTCAGAAAACAGAAAATCAACATTCTGGTGGCCACCGATGTAGCCGCCCGAGGAATCGATATTAATAATCTTACACATGTTATAAACTATTCCCTGCCACAAGATCCAGAGTCCTATGTTCACCGTATCGGCAGAACCGGACGTGCGGGTAACCATGGAACAGCTATTACCTTTATCACTCCGGCGGAATACCGAAGGCTGATGTTTATTCAAAAGGTTGCCAAGGCAGATATTAAAAAAGCCAAGGTACCCCAGGTGAAGGACATAATAAAGGCCAAACGTAAAAAGATTTTTCAAGATTTAGAAAAAATCATGGAAACCGGTATGGATGACCGCTTTCATAAATGGGCAGAAAAACTCCAGGAAGAACACAATGCTCCAGATGTACTGGCTGCACTATTAAAATACAGCTTTGACGATGATGTTAATCCCGATAATTACGGTGAGATTCAAGATGTAAGTTATTCTCCGAAAAAGCAGATGGACAGCCATGGCAAATCCAGATTATTTGTTGCGTTGGGTAAAAAAGATGGTTTAAATGCCCGTGGTCTGGTGGATGTAATCTGCGATAGAGTGTCCATCAATCCAAGAAAAATTGACGATGTACAAGTCATGGAAAATTTTTCCTTTATAACCGTACCCTTTGAACAGGCGGAAGAAATAGTTAAAAGCTTTATGGAAAAGGGAAAAAAACCCCTTATAACCCATGCGAAGGCAAAAGAAAGCGGCGGTAAAGGATCTTATAATAGAGATAGGGGATATAATCAGGATCGGGGGTATAATAAAAAGCCCCGAGGCTCCTATAAAAGGAAAAAATAATAATTTAGCTTTCGTGCCAGAAAATCAGAAAAATGGAACCATTGATGGATTCTTTCTGATAGACCGTTAAATATTTGAAAAGGGGTAACTGGTATTGATAACTTGTCCAGTTTTCTCCCTGATCATTCCACCAATCAAGCCCCTCCTCATGTTGGGGCTTTTGATTTTTCTGGATTACATCCATGGATAGCAGTTCCGGTAAAAAAATATCTTCAATGGATTTTCCGGAAACATGAAAAGCAAACCATAGGGCATCGTCTATCCCCGAACCTAGGTATTTCATACCCAGTATTTCCATTTCTAACTGAGGTTGAAGATACAAAATCTGCTTTGCCTGGGATATCCTTTCATCGCTGGGTTCTGTGCTATTATAATCTAACCCAAAATCCAGACAGGAAAAAATAGACAACGATAACAGGATCAACAAATACAAACCGCTTTTTTTCATAATTAACTATACAACAAAACCCATCCCAAGGAAAGATTCCCTGGAATGGATTCTATAGCCCTATTTCAAATCTCCAGAAACTAGGATTCCCTAGGTTCTTCTGGTTCTGTGACCTCAGGGCCATCGGATTTAGAATATCCTCCGATGAATTATCAAGGGTCTCTTAGAGATTAATAATTTTTAAAATTGGAAGGGTTTATTTGGGTAAATTACTTTTTTAGCCTGGGTTTAGTCTATGCTTTCTAATTCTGGAAGTTTTTCTGCAGTATCACTGGTAGAACCTTTTTTTCGTTTACGCAATGAGAAATAGGAACGTTTATAAAGATCGTTTTCGGTTCTTAATTGGTCGATGGTATCCAGTTGTATTGAATTATGTCTTTCCAAAGCATAAATTCTTTCCTTGGCCAATTCCAAGGCATATTTCATATCGATTTGTTTCTTCTTATCGTCCACATTACCACTGAGTTCTTTAAATCTGGTTAAGAAGGCCCTGCAAATTTTCTCATCTAAAAAAGGCAGTTCTGAGAAGATCATTTTATCCATCATGGATATAAGTCGATTATAAACAAAATTTGATGGAAGCAGAATAATCAGCTTGCTGTTGCCGCTGGCATCTCTGGTAAAACCACTCTGCCCATCCT